>JBIIMR010000019.1:0-11852 GCA_044337895.1 Alphaproteobacteria bacterium | reverse complement strand
GTTAAAATGGGCGAATGTTTTAGTTTCTGATAGAAGTGATGATTTATACGATACCTTGAAGTATTTAACAAAAATATTGGGATATAATATTGAAAATATGTATCTTGACAAAAAAAATAATTTAGAGTTACAGTTTCAGGCTTTATGTGATAATAAAATAGATTCAATTGTTGTAATCACTTCTTTAAATAACCCTTATGTTAAAAAATATTTAAAGAAATGTCATTTAAAAATAGGTTATATTAATGATAGTAACTTATCTATTATTAATATTAGAAGCTCTTATTATTTTCCTGTATTGATTGATCCTGAAGTGTTTAATGATGATTCTTTTTTAGATCTTAAAATAGATGGAGAAAAATCTTTGGTAAAAGATAGATTTGTAAAAACAATTAGCATTGCAAATATTGTTATGGCTAGTGAAGATATAGAGGATTCTGTTGTTTATGAATTTTTGCAATATTATTATGATTCTTTTTTGAAAACACCTTATAAAAATAAAGAAATGCCTTTAATGATTGAATTGGATGAAATTAAGTTAGATGGTAAAAATTATGCACTTTTGGAAACTTCTAATAATGATAAAGACTTTTTAAGGTATTTTATTAATAAAAATATTAAGCATCTACATAATGGAGCAATAAAATTTTTTAAAGAAAGAGGAATTCTTAGATAAAATTTAATTACATAATATTCTATTATTATGTTTGATATTAATATTTATATTTGGTATAATTTTTTTGGTTATAAAATCTTATTATATTTTTTTGAGTATAAATTCCTTTGTATTTTGAAAAATATTAAATATAAAATTAGATATAAAAAATAGATTATAGTGTGGGTGAAAAAATGAAGTCTTTAAGAATTTTAGTTGTTATATTTGTTATTTTTATGGCAAATTTTTCTTATGCTGCTAAAAATGGTGTAAAAATTAGCGATGTAGATGGTGAACATAGGGATATGTTTTATATCGGATCTGGTATAAATGGTGGTAAATATAATGAAGTCGTTAACATTATTTGTGCTAATATTAGAATGAATGTTGATTGCTTTAATATAGAATCATATGGTTCTTATGACAATATTGATGCAATATTGAAAGATGAAGTTAATTTTGCTATTGCTCAATTTGATGTGTTCTTAAATGCTAAAAATGCAAAAGATGATTTTTATGGAATGAAACCTAAAAAAGACTTAAGGCTTGTGGTTCCTATACTAGCAGAAACTGTAAATGTTGTTGTAAAAAATGATTCTGCTTTTAAAAATTTTGCAGAATTGGTAGCAAATGATAAAAATATTGCTTTACCTAAATCCTCTAGCTCTGCTTATTTATTGTTTAATATGGTAGAAAATAGAAAATTAAAAATTTCTGATATTGGGGGAAATATTAAAATAACTAATACTGGTATCGGTTCTATTTTAAGAAATGTGTGTGAAGGAAAAGTTGATGCTGCAGTTTTTGTTTCTTCCCATGTTAATAGCCTTTTAAAAGACTATATTAAATCTTGTGGTTTGAAATTTATAGCTTATAATAATGATACTAAAAGTTTTAATATGATTAAGATTGATAATAGATATTTTTTAGCAGAAGTTCCTTCTAAAATGTATGATTCTTCTTTAAAAAATGTTTCTAGTGTTGGTGTTTATTCATTTTTGATTACTAAAGATATTGTAGATGATGAAGTTGTGTATGCTTTTTTAGAACAACTTTATAATAATAAAGATGCTATATCAAAACAAATAAATTTTGATTTGAATACTGTAAGAAAAGTTTTAAATGATAAAAATTTTGATGTAAATTTATTACATAAAGCAGCACTGAAGTTTTTTAAAGATAAGGGTATTATTAAAAAATAATAGAATTATTTTGAATTGGTAATTATTTAAAAAAATGAAAAAAAAATTAATTTTTATACCTGCTTTGCTTTGTGATGAAAGATTGTTTAGCTATCAAGTATCTTTTTTAGAAAATTTTTTTGAGGTTGATGTTTTTATTCCTAAAAAATTTGATGATATTTCTGTTTGTGTAGATTTTTTTATTGAAAAATATAAAAAGTTTGAAAAAATTAATATATGTGGTGTGTCTATGGGGGGATATATTGCAATGGAAATTTTAAAACAACAATCAGATATTGTAGATAAAGTTTGTTTTATTGGAACTTCTTATTTGGAAGATGCTGTTGAAAAAAAAGAAGCAAGAATTAGATCCATAGAAAATGTAAATAAAGATGGTTTTCATCTTGTTACTGAAAATATGATTAAAAATAGTATAATCTTTAATTCAGAAAATAAAATATTAGTTGATTTAATTAAAGATATGGCAAATAATATTGGAATTGATGGATTTGTTAATCAACAAAAATTAATTTTGTCTCGTAAAAATAGTAAGAATCTTTTTAAAAACATGCTTAATCCTTGTTTGCTTATTGTGGGTAAAAATGATTTAATCACTACTGTGGATCTGTTTATGGAAATGTTTGATGTTTTAAAAACTTCTAATGCTAAAAAATTTTGTAAATTAAAAATAATTGAAGAATGTGGGCATTTACCTGTGATAGAAAAACCAAAAGAAATAAATGAAATATTAAAGGAATTTTTTTTATAAGTGTTTAAAAAATATTTTATTATTTTGTTTTGTTTTTTAAATGCAGTTGACTTTTTGTTTGCTGAGGAATCAATACCTACAAAAGAATTGAAAAATATAGAAGAATTAAAAGAATATGCGATAAATTCTTGTAACTACTACATGGAATTTTTAAAACAAAATAAAAAACATAAAGTAGAAAAGTTTAATATATTAATGTTTGCTTTGTATTATGATTCAAATGAAGTTAAATTAGATTTTAAAACAATGAAAAATCTTGAAAATTTTGTAACAGGGATGCTAAATTGTAATAAAGAAATACTTATAATAGCAAATGGTAGTTTACAAGAAAAAAAAATAAATACAAATTTTGATGAAATGCTTTTTTTGAGAGGGTTAAACATCTATAATATTTTTATAAAAAATAGCATAGATAAAAATAAGGTGCATATGTTGACATGCTCTACTTTTTTACCTCTTTATGCTGAAAAAGATGAGCTGTCTATCAAAGGTAACCAAAGGGTTGATGTGGTTATGTTAGATGATTCTGTTGTGTATCATTACCTAGATTGCTTGAATAATAAATAACATGAAATAAATAATATGGGGAAAATATTTTGTTTAGTGAAAAATCTGCTTTAAATAAAAATTGGATTACTAATCAATTTGATAAAAATATAACAAAAATTATTAAAAATAAATATGAAATACATGAATCTCTTGCTAAATTTATTCTTAATAGGGGATATGATTTAACTAATATAGAAGAATTATTTAATAATAAAATTAAAAATAGCATGCCTAATCCTTTTATTTTAAAAGATATGGATATTGCAACGGATTTAATAATTGAAGCAATAGAAAAAAAATTGAGAATTGCAATCTTAGGGGATTATGATGTGGATGGAATTTCATCTATTGCAATACTTGTAAAATTTTTAAAAAATTTTAGTGAAAATATAGAATACTATATGCCAGATAGGTATGAAGATGGTTATGGTATTAATATGGAAATAGTGAAAAAAATTTATTCTAAAATTGATTTAATATTAATAGTAGATAATGGAACTCTTGCAATTAATGAAATTGATTATTTAAAAAATAAAAATGTAAAAGTAATTGTAATAGATCATCATAAAGTTGGTAGTTCTTTACCTAGATGCGATTCTTTAATTAATCCTTTTAGGATGGAAGATGAAAGTGGGTTAAATTACTTATGTAGTGCTGGGCTTGTTTATCTTTTTATTGTTGCAACTTGTAAAAAAATGAAAGAATATGAAAAAAATTATAAAATACCTGATTTATTAGAGTTATTGGATTTTGTTGCTATGGCAACTATATGTGATATGATGCCTGTTCTTTACTTGAATCGTTGTTTTATAAATCAAGGTGTAATAGTTGCTAATAAAAAGCCTAATGTAGCAATAAATGCAATGAAAGAAGTGTTTGGTATTCAACAAATATCTTATGAAACTTTCGCATTTACATTTGGTCCTGCTATTAATGCTGCATCTAGGATGGATTATGGAAATTTAGCACTAAAATTGATGATAAATGAAGATTCTTTAGATGCAAAAAATATTGCTCAAAAATTAAAAGAAATTAATCAAGAAAGACAAAATAGGGAAAATATAGATATTGATAAAGTTATTATGAATATGGAAATAAAAGATAATTTTAATTTAATATTTGAAGGTGGAGATTACATAATAAAAGGAATTAATGGAATTATAGCTAGTAGGTTAAAGGAACTTTATAACAGACCAGTGTTAATATATGCTTTAGATAAAAATACGAATATTGCAACTGCTTCTGGAAGAAGTGTTGTGGGTGTTGATTTAGCAAAAATTATTTTATTAGCTCTTAGTAGAAATTTAATAATTAAAGGTGGTGGGCATGGAATGGCGATTGGTTTTAGTTTTGATATAAATAAAAAACACGAATTAAATGATTTCTTTATAACAGAAATAGAGAATCAATTAAAACATAGGGTGTATAATGATACTATAAGTTTTGATGATAAATTGAAATTAACAGATATAAATGATAATTTTTTAAATCAAATTATTAATTTTTCTCCTTATGGTATTGGTTTTTTAGAGCCTGTTTTTGTTTTTGAGTATGTTATAATTAATAGTATAAAAAAAATTGGTAAAAATAATAATCATATAATGATTGAAGTTTTTGATGGGTTCACCAAAAAGATTAATGCATTTGTGTATAAAATTAACAATAACCCCTTATATAAATTTTTTTTAGATAATAAAAATACTCCAATATCTATTATGGCAAATGTTAAAAATAATATTTATAAGGATAAAAATTATCCTAGTTTAATTATTTTAGATGCTAAAAAATGATTTTATTTATTTTTATTGAAAATAATTCTTGTAATTATTGTTTTTTTATAATATAATTTTATTATGTTTGTTATTTGATTGACAAATTTTTTTTATATGACCCCATCGTCTAGTGGTCTAGGACAATGGCCTTTCACGCCGTAAACACGGGTTCGAAACCCGTTGGGGTCACCATTCTTTATGTCTCCTGATTTAATATTTTTTTATATTGATTTATTATTTGAATAATTATATTATTGTGGTATAATTTTTATAATTATTATAATAATTATAAATTAAATAATAAAGGGTGGTTGTTTTGTTAAGAATTCTTATGCTATTTTTGTTTGCTATATTGTTTATGTTTAATATATCTGTGGAATATTCGTATGCAGTGTTACCTTCTTCTGAAAATCCTGCATCTAATATAATTAATACCTCTTCTCTTGAAGATGTGGATAACAATATTAAAAACGAAGAGATAGGTGAAAAAATATATAAAAAAGATTCTACAGAAGTGGAAAATAAAAATATAGATATTGGAAAAATTGTAGATTCTCAAATATCTCAAAACAATGATGATAAAGATAAGCTTCCTAAAACTAAAAAACTTAAAAAGAAAAAGTCTAAAACTGAAATAGATTCGGAAGTAAGGGAAAATAAGATGTTGAAAGGAGAGGGTAAGTCCTCTTTAAATGAAAATGGAAATAAGGTAAAACTATCTTCTAGCAATAATAGGAAAAATAAAAAACAAAAAACAGTAACTAATAAATTTTATCAAAAAGTATTGCTTAAATATGATGATGTATATGTTGAATTAAAAAAACCTAAATTTATTGAAAATGTAGATGGAAATAGAAATGTATTTTTTATTTATAATCCTACTAATATAGATGAAAATATATTAGATTTTGTTAATAATTATTTGTATATGTTTAAACCTATAGAGATTATAAAATTTAGAAGTAAAAATAATTATAAATATAAGGATTTTTTAGAATTTACTCAAAAAGTTGTTTTAGAATCTAATATTGTTGTTGTTAATAAATTTTATGATAGAATTAATAATCAGTATTATTATAATATTGCTTTTTTAAGTGGGGATATAAATAATAAATTATTACCTTTTAATAGAAATTATAAAGAAACTCCTGAAAATAAGATAAATTTATTTGATAAAGTTTCTGTTATATCTGATTCTGCAGTAGATGATTCGGAGGAAGCTTATGTATTGGAAAAAAAACAAATTTTGTTGAAGACTAAAGAAGTTGTAGGTTACTGGAAAGACTATCATACTGGAATAGTGTATGATATTAGAAAAATTGATAAAGAAAAGACTTTATTGAATAATACACTTTATAAAAATAATGAAAAAGTTTTTGATTCTAATGGGGAAGAATTAGAAGAATTTACTCCTACATATTATGCAGTTTATTTAATATATTCTAAAAATTATTTAAATGCACAGCAAAATAATTATGATTGGGCACGTGGTGATTTAGTTTTTGAATTTGAAAAAGTTTCTGGAGTTGGGGTAAATGTTTATGAAAATAAATCATTGGGTAAAGTGACAGTTAAAGCTTATGAAGAAAAAGGATATATTAAGATTAAAATGCCAAATGGAGCTTCTAGATATTTAATACCCGCAGAAGAATTATCTGAAAAAACAATAGGAAGGATGTATAAATTGAAATTTAAAAAATCTAATATTGCTAAAGAAGAAACTTATGTGGACTATCTAGATAGAGATGGTTTTTTTAATCTGTATAACTTTAATTTTGCTAAGTATGTATGGTCTGTTCCTTTGATTATTACAAGTGTGTTTTTAGCATTTACTGTTATTATGTAAATAATTATTTATATTAATAATTAATATTTTTGAAGTAATATAATTTTTGTGATAATATAAATTAAAATAATAAATTAAAATTGTAAAGTTGTTATAAATGCTTGATAAAATAAGAAAAAAATGTTTGTTCTGTGATTTAGATGGAACTTTAATTAAAGATGGTTTTATTGCATCTTCTGTGGTAAAAAAAGTTCAAAATTTTGTAAAATTAGGAAACTTGTTTATTATTGCCACGGGTAGATCTGATTTTGATATTAAACATATTTTGGAAACTAATTTAAAATTTCAATCTCCATATAGAGTTTCTGAAAATGGAAATGTTATAAAAAATTCTTTGGATGAAGTTGTTTTTTTACAAAAAATTCCACAGTTAGAACTTCAAAAAATAAAGGATTTTTTATTTTTTAATACAACAGTGAGATTAGAAGTTGCGGATGGCGATTTTAGATACTCTGAAAAAAATAGACCCCATGAAATTCCAATGGAATATGTTGATAAATTTAAAATAGTTAATAATTTGTATGATAAAATAGGTGAAGAGATATTCCCTATATCTTTTTTATTACATGAAGAAAATGAAGAATATTTATTTAATTTGAGGGATGAAATAAATTTAAATTTTGTTAACTTACAGGCAGTTATAACATTTAAGGGAACTTTAGAAGTTTTTAGTAATTTAGCCTCTAAGGGCAGTGCTATACAAACTATTTGTGAAATTGAAAATATTACTAATATGGAAGATGTTTTTGCCGTAGGGGATGCAGGTAATGATATTGCTATGTTTAAGGTTTTAGGTAAAAAAAATTCTTTTTCTATGAATTCTGCATTGAATTATGTTAAAGATTATACCAATATAAGTGTTAATAATGTTGGTGATGTTGTAGATATTTTATTAAAATGATTATAAAAAATACTTTAAAAAATATATTTTTAAAAATTTATTTATATAAATTCTGGTTCATTCTTACTTTAGAAATATATGCTTTTATTGTTATTTTTTCTTATGTTTCTAGTAGTTGGCAAGTGGTTAATGATGTTAATTCATTGAGTTTTAAAAAAAGTAATGTTATTGTTTTACTTGGAGCGGGTGTTATTAAAGATAAGAATGGAAATTTTATACCTTCTTTTTATGCATATTCTAGGATTAATAAAGTAGCTTCTATTTATAATATGTGTAAAATTTCTAAAAAAAAATGTGTAATAATTATTAGTGGTGGAAATAAAAATAAAAAATATTTAACAGAAGCTTATATTTATTTTGTAAATTTGGTTAATATTGGTGTTCCTTATAAGGATATTATTTTAGAAGATAAGAGTAAAAACACGAGTCAGAATGCTTATTTTGTAAGCCAAATTTTAAAAAAATATGAGTATGATGCTTTATTTTTGGTTTCTTCTGCTATCCATTTAAGAAGGGCAAATATTTATTTTAAAGAAAATAATGTAACTCCTAAGTTAGTAAATTCTGATTATTTTGCAATATCTTTTTTTAATCCGTTTGCAATTGGTAATATTATGTTACTTGCTGCATTGATGCATGAGGGAATGGATGTTGCTAAAATTTATTTTGATAGATATATTATATTTAAGAAATACTAGTTAAAATAAGTTTAAATTGGATTGTTTTTGTGAATCTATGTTTTTATATTTTTTTTCTTGTTTTCTTTCTGTAAAAGTTTTTATAACTAAATGTTTGTTTAGTTCTTCTATTATTTTATGTTCTTCTTTTTTAAAATTTAATAATCTTTCTTTTGAGAGTGTTGTATATTTTTCTGAAATATCTATGCCAATATAATTCTTTTTTAAAAATTTAGCGGCAACTAAGGTTGTTCCACTACCACAATAGGGGTCTAATACTGTTCCTTCTTCTTCATTCATTATAGAGTATATAATTCTTGTGGGAAGGGTAATTGGGAAACTAGCAGGATGTGAAATATTTTTATCTGGAATTATATTCCAAATTGAGGTAAGAAGGGCATGTTTTGAAAGTAATTCTTTGCCAATTTTATTATTTTTAATGGGTTTATAAAGCCAGTAAATTCTTTCATCTATTTGCCAGAATCTCCATCCTCTAATATTTGCTGCTATATTTTTATTCCAAATTATTTCTTGTTTTAAACACCATTTAGATTTTAGTATCCATTCTAAAGGGTGTATCATTTGTCCTTTATCCCATCTGGTTTTATGGTTATAGAAAAAACTTCCTCCTTCTTTTGTGATGGAAAAAACAGTATCTAATAGTTTAATTTGTTCTATTTGATAGTCTTCTTCTGATTTATTATCTGTGCTATTATCGTAAACAATATTTTTAACCAACCATCCTTTTTGTTTTTCTCCTTTGTTGTATGGGGGTGATGTTATGGTTAAATCTATTGTATTTTGTGGAATAGATTGAAGTATATCTAAGTTATTTCCACAAAAAATTTTATTTAAAAAAGTATTAATCATATTGTTATCTCTAGGATAGTATTTTACTGTGTATAAAGTTATAAAAAGATTTATTAAAAAATTTTTGATTTTGCTCTATTGCTATTTTATTAATAAAATTAATTTTGATAGATTCTTTATTTTTTATATGTGAATAATTAAATGCAGCACTTCTTAAGTAGGGACCTTGAATTTTTTGTAATTGACTTTCTAATCTTTCAATAATCATTTAAAATGGAAACTCTATAATATATAAAAGCTCTCCGTCTAGGAATCCACTAGATAAAATATTTAAATTATTTTGTTTATCTTTTTCTAGTCTTTTATGGGTGTAATCGTTGAATGAACATTCTGAATTAAATTTTGGTTTAGTTTTTTTTAAATCATAATTTGATGTTATAATATTTTTTGGTTTTGCTTCGCAGTTTATAGGGTTCCCTAGTAAATTGCTATTATGATTATATCCATTATAGCCTAATTTATTTGGATTGTGTGTATAATTTGATAATATTACAGTTAAATACTCCCTTAGAGATGATGAATTTTTATCATTTAAGTAAGTAGTTAAAAGATCTATTAAGCAAGATATAAGATTATCTTTTGATTTGTTTAATAATAATGAATTTAATTCTTGGTGTGATTTAGTAGAATAATAAACAATAACTTCTGATAGATCTTTGTTCATGCTAATAGCTCGTTGCTTTTAGGGAAGCATCTTTTAATTTTTGTTCTTTTTCTATCTCTTTAGTTCTTTGTTTGATTAGTTTTAAGCTATTGGATAGGGGAGGTAGAAAGTTTGTAAAGTCTACTTTTTTGGCATCGTTTAATCTTAAATTATATAAAACTACTTTTTGGGAAGCAGTTTGCATTTGTGTTTGTTTATAAAGTTTTAAATAACCTTCATAAAGTGGCATGGTTGTTTGATGATCTTGCCTCATTGTAACATCTCCTAATGGGGATGTTATAGTTAAATTTTCTAATGATTTTGTGATTACTTCTCTGTTGTGTTTAATATCTTCTGTTAAAAGATTTTGGTTTTTTTCTATAGCTGCTTTTAATAAATAGATTGTTGTGTATCCTAAAATTGATGAATATCTTGGTTTTTCTTCGTATAATGATTCATACATATTATAAAAAGCAATATGTTCTTTTGTATTAATACCATACCAAGGGTATCCTAATGTATAAAAATTTTCTGGAGTTTCATTATCTCCTATATAGTCTAACCATTCTGGTTCACCTGCGAATAAAATAAATACTCTTTTATTTATGAGGGCATCTTTTTTACCATATTTTAAGAAAAACCTTTGTAAATCATATCCTGAAATTGCAATGAAAATGTTTTCTGCCTGACTTTTTTCTGCTAATGTTAGGATATTACTGTTTATGTTTTGTTCTATGTGGGAAACGGTTATATCTGGGGAAAAAGCTATAATTTGTTTGCTATTTTTTAATTTATTGTTGAGGGTGTTTTTAAATGTAGTTGATATGTACTTACCTTCTTCGTTGGAATAGGTAATAACTTGCCATGATTTAGAAATATTTGATTCGCTAATTTTTGTTGTTAAATAGTTTATCATTGGGTATAGTCCTTGGCGAATACGAAAAACATAAGGACTTGGGTTTTTGTAAATTATATCATCGCTATAGCTGCCTACTGCTAAAAATGGAATTTTATTTTCATTAGCATATTTTGCAACTCCTTCTGTTGATTTATTGACAAATGTTCCAAAAAAAGCGGTTACTTGATTTTTTGTTTCTTTGTTTGCCTCATTTGCTACACTGTAGCCTTCTATATATGAAGCAGAATCGTTTTTTTGAATTACTTTTATTCTTTTGCCATTAATACCACCGCTTGAGTTGATTTCATTTACTGCTAATTGATATCCTTGTCTATAATGTTTTGAGTATTCAAGTTGTGATAAACCGTAAGAGTTTATATCTATTAAAATAATTTCTTGGTTAGTTGTTTGTGAACTTTTTTTTGTAGTTGAAGGGTTATTACTATTTTGACAAGAAATTAAAAATAGGGTAGTTATTAATAGAATGAATGTTATTTTTAAATGCTTTGTGTAAAATGGCAATTTCAAAACTCCTAAATTTTTTAACTTTTTTATTTAATAATAAGATATTATAATTTATTTGTAAATAGCTTTGAAATTTGATTGCAACTTGGATGGGTTTATATGGAAATACTTGTTTCTTTTGAAAATGTTTTTTGGAAAATAAATAAAAAAAATGTATTAGAAAATATTAACTTTGTTTTATATGAAGGACAACATATAACAATTTTGGGTGTAAATGGTTCTGGGAAAACATCTTTATGTAAAATGATCATTGGAGCTATTAATCCTACAATGGGAAAATTATATAAAAATAAAAAATTAAAAATAGCATATGTTCCTCAAATATTTAATCAAAATATTAATATACCTATAGAAGTAAAAGATTTTTTAAAACTAAATATTAATGAAAAAATTAATATGGAAAAATATAATCGTATCACTAAAATGTTTGAGATAGAAAATTTGTTACATAATAATATTAATACTTTATCTGGGGGGCAAAAACAAAAAGTTGTGCTGGTTAGGGCTTTAATTCAAGATTTTAATTTGTTAATACTGGATGAAGCAACAAATTTTTTTGATTTTGA
>JBIIMR010000111.1:0-3536 GCA_044337895.1 Alphaproteobacteria bacterium | reverse complement strand
TATATTAAGAATTAATTTTTAATCTATTGATTGTGTTTGTTGTGTGGAATCTTTATTCGCTGATTGGTGTTTGTTAATAATTTTTCTTAAATTTTCTTCAGTACATAACTCTAAATTAATTGGATTTTTTGGTGTTAAATTTTTATAATTCCAATGGCTCTTATTTTTTATGCTTTTAATTGTTATTGGAGTTGTGCTGAGTAATTTTGAAATTTCGTAGTCTGTTATGCTTGGATAATTCTCTATTAACCAAAGAATCGCTTCTGGTTTGTGTTCTTTTTTGTATTTACTTTTATATTTATTGTTAATTGTATTGTGTTTTTGTAAATTTATAAAAGATTCGCTTTCATTGTATATTAAATCTAAATTTTCATCTTCTTCTGAATTTTTTATTGTTTCTTCTAATAACTCTCCAGAATCTATAGGATTTAAAGGTTGTATTATTTTTGGGTTATCTCCGTCTGCTAGTTTTTCTATTTCTAAAATGTGTAGTTTACAAAAATCAGATATTTGTTTGAAAGTTAATTTTGTATTTTTAATTAACCATAATGCGGTTGCTTCTTTTTGTAATGGTGTAGACATATTTACCTCTTTGATTTATTTTAAGTAATTAATAGTGATGATATTAATATTGTATCATCACTATGTAAAAACATTATTAATAATTATAATTATTAAGCGATGGATTAGAATTAAAATTATTTAAACTTGTTGGAGTAATTTCTTTAATATCTATTTGTAAAATACCATCAACTAAAGTTGCATTTGTAATTTCTGCATTTTGTGGAATAGAAAATTTATTGTAGAAATTAGAAGATATTCCTTGGTGTAAGAAGTTATTATTTCTTAAATAACTCATATTGCCTTTAATTTCTATATAATTATTATAGAGATTTATAGTAATATCATTTTTTTTGAATCCTGCAACATTCAATGATAATCTATAACTATTTTCTGTCATTTTTTCTAAATTATAATTTCCATAAAAAGGTGAGTATTCTTGTGATTTTTCTTCTAAATATTGATTTAAAAAAGTTTCAATCATTTGAAATAGGGTTTGAATGTTTTTTGAAAACATTTGATTATTATGATTGTTATTATTAGTGAGATACATTATAGTTATTCTCCTTTATATTTGTTTAAATTTTGTTAATATATTAATAATATATTAATATATTTTTGAATTATATTAACTTTTTATTAATATATCAAGTAAAATTTTACAATAGTGGATAAAATAAAATTATAAATTATTGTTTTTAATTTTTGACAAATATTTTATTTATGATTGTTAATAAAATAACAAATATAAGAGCGATTATTAACCAAACTATACTTAAATCAAAATATTTATAAACTATTCCTAAACACAATGGTCCTAATATTCTTCCTAAGCTTCCTGTTGATTGGTTGACTCCGAAAATAAATCCTTGTTGATATTTTGAGCCTGTGAATGAAATGTTTGCTCCTAAGTTTGGGGAAACTATTCCCCCACTAATTGCAACTCCTAAAATAACACAAATTGTTGATATGATAAAGCTATTATTAAATAAAAATAAAGTAAAAAATGATATTGTATATAATGTGATTCCTAAAAATAATGCTTTTTGACCTTTTATGTATCTTGATAATGTAAGCTGAGATGCTGTAAAAACTATTGAAAAAATAGTCCAGTATAATCCTATATTAAGGGGGGATAACTTAAATTCTTTGCTTAAGTGAATGCTGAAAAATGTTTCTAAGCTTGATAAATTAAGGAATAATATAACTCCAAATAACACATTATATAAAAATGTTTTGTTGTTTAAAAATTCTTTGAGATTATCTAAATTTGTTTTTTGAGTAGAACCATCATACTTTGGAAGTGTTTCTTTGAAAAATACTAAAGCAATTATACTTGCAATAATTTGAAAAAAAGCCGCTAAATAAAATGGATAGTTAAAACTATATTGTCCTAGTATGCCTCCGAGGGTTGGTCCTAACATAAAACCTAAACCAAAGGAAGCCCCTATTGTTCCCATTGCTTTTCCTCTTGTTTCTTTTGTAGACATATCACTTGCTGAGGCGAAACAAACTGAAAAATTACCTGTAAAAAGTCCTGTTAAGGATCTTGCTATTAGTAAAAGTATAAAACTATCTATAAAAGGAATTGCTAAATAGCAAAAACTTGTTAAAAATGTTGGTATTACTATTAATTTTTTTCTTCCAATTTTATCACTTAGGATTCCAAAAAATAAATTACCAATCAATCCAAAAATGGAGAAACTAGCAACTAAAAGACCTATTTGAAAAGGATCTAATAAAAATTTTGCTTGTAAATTAGGTAAAATAGGTATGATAATACCAAAGCCTAAAATATCTATAAAAGTTATTAAAAATAAAATACCCACGATTAATCCTAATTTTTGATAAAATAAAAAACATACAATTATTGATTGATATATAACTGTTGTTTAGATATTAGTTGATGAAATTATTTATTTAGAAATTTTGAAATTGCTTAATGAACCAAACTTTTTATTAAATTTAGCTTCTCTTCCTCTTGCTTCTGCATTTCTTTCTGATTTGTTTTTCTTCCAA
Source organism: Alphaproteobacteria bacterium (assembly GCA_044337895.1). Classification (GTDB taxonomy): domain Bacteria; phylum Pseudomonadota; class Alphaproteobacteria; order WRAU01; family JBIIMR01; genus JBIIMR01. The sequence goes on along the minus strand of JBIIMR010000111.1, from coordinate 956 downwards.
GCTGAATGGGTAAAACAATCTGTATCTAATTTTAATACACCGTTTTCTTTACCCCAAGTAGAGCGAGATTCTATTTGTTCACCACTTACTAACTGGATTGTAACTTTATGATAATCTATTTTTATATTGGTTATATCTTCTTTTGCCATGGTTTGTTGATTAAACTCCTTTATTATTTTTTGCTTTTAGTTGTATATTTTATAGTTAAATTAATTTAATGTCAATATTTAGCTTTTAATATATTTTTTAAATAAAATAAAAATTAATAAACAAATTGTGAAATTAATGGATAAGGATAACCATAAATAAGATGGGGATAAATAATAAATATATCCTAAAAAAATTGGACCTATACTTTGACCTAAAATTGCAGACATTTGGTTAATGCTTAATGTTATACCTAAATTGTTGGTATTTGAAATTTTTGAAATTTTTGAATTAATATTGGGGTAAATTAATCCTAAAGCAATTCCATAACAAGATAAGCTAATTATTATAAATGAAAGGGAGTTTGCATTAAAATCCAAGATTAAAGAACCTATGATTGCTAAAAGAATTCCTATTAAGATACTAATGTTTTCTTTTAAATACTTTGGTAAAAATAATTGAGTTAGGGATACTATTAATGCAAAATATGTGCCTATTAGTCCTATCATAAAGTTATTTAAGTGAAAAAATTTAGCAAGATATATTATTAAAAAAACTTGAATTGCAGAATATCCTGTGAATAAAAAAATAGATAAGGACATGTATCCATAAATTTGTTTTGTTTTAAAAATATTATTTAGTATATTTTTGATATTTATGCTTGATGTAAGATTTTGATTTGTTTCTTTTATTTTAAAAAGCGAAAATAAAAAAGCAATAAAGCTAATAATGCTGGCAAAATAAAAAGGTATTTTTGTGGTAAAAATATTTAATTGATGTGAGGGGAGGTGTAAAAATATATTGTTGAT
>JBIIMR010000018.1:0-11952 GCA_044337895.1 Alphaproteobacteria bacterium | reverse complement strand
ACTTGCTTTTTCACTAGGACTAAAATTACCCATTCCCAAAGTAAAAAGTGCATTATTTATTTCATTATAATAATTTTCCATATAATTAATATTATCCATAGCAGTTATATTTTTAGCAACATTTTCAACGGTAAAATCATATTGTAATAATTCTGGTATTATCATTTTATCAAGTAATATATTAATAATACTAGCATACTTTACATATATTAATTTTTTAATTAAAAAATGAGTAATTTTATTAATTTTATAACCAACTATAGTAGGTATCTTATAAATAGCTAATTCCAAAGATACAGTTCCAGAACTAGCAAGTGCAATTTTAGCAATTTGCATAAAATATTTTTTATGATTTTCATCAACAATTAATTTATAATCCAATTTATTTTTAAAATTATTTAATATTTTATTTATAACAGGAATAAATTTTACAAAAGTTGGTATTACAATTTGAAATTTTTTATTATTATCATTTTGATATTTAATTAACCCTAACACAAATATTTCTAAATTATTTTTAATTTCAAACTCCCTACTTCCAGGTAAAATAACAGCGATATCAAAGTTTTCACTTAATAAATACTCTTTTAATAAGTTCTTTTTAATCTCAGAATTAATTTTAAATTCCAAAGTATTTTCAACAATTAAATGCCCTACAAATACAGTATTCAATCCTTCTTTAATAAAGTATTTAGGTTCAAAAGGTAAAATACACAAAAGTAAATCAAATATTTTAGCAATTTTTTTAGCTCTTTTAGGCTTCCAAGCCCAAACAGTAGGAGCAACATAATGAATTAATTTTATATTAGGATTTTTTTGTTTAATTTTTTTAGCAACATAATTATTAAATCCAGGGGAATCTATTGTTAATAACACATCAGGATTAAATTCCAAAATTTCCTTAATAGTTTTCCCTAACAATCTATAAATAGTAAATAACCTAGGAAGAATTTCAAATATACCCATTACAGAAATCAAATACATATCAAACAAAGATTTTAATCCTTGTTTTTCCATTAAGCTTCCACCCACACCCTTAAAAATTATATTTTTATCCAATTCTTTAAGATTCTTAATTACATAAGAACCAATCAAGTCCCCAGAACTTTCTCCAGCAATTATATATATCTTTTTTTGTTTAGGCATTAACAATAATCTACCCTATTATAATCAATTATTTTCAAAATTTTTATCTTTTATAGCTATCATAAATATATTATATTTTTTAGCAAAATCAACAGTTTTTTTCACATTAATAATAATAGTAGAATCCGCATCTAAAACAACTCCGACCAATTTATTATTATATAATTGCTTAATTGTTTTATCACCAATACAAGGCATATCTATTTTATCCGTCTGTTTAGGCTTAAACACTTTCACCAAAAATCCAGGATCACCTTTTTTATAAAGTAATTTTTTACTTCTTTCAATTAAGTTTTTAGTGCCCTCAACACCTTCAACTGCTATCACCCTATTTTGTTGATAAACTAAAGCTTGTCCTATATCAAGCTCCCCTAATTTTTTTGCCAAATTATAAGAATTCTCTATTTGAGGCATTAAACTTTCCAAAGATTCATTAGCATAAAGAACTCCTTCACGAACAATAATTTCAGGCAAAACAGAGTGCAAAGACAAAACTTTAAAATTTCTTTCTTCAAAAAAATCAATCAAAAATGATAAAAAATTATCATCTCCCTTTAAAAATTGCAAATATTTTTTTATTAAAAAAACAGACAATTCATCTGGTTTTTGTAAACTAAAAAGAGAAGGTCTACTCATATACCCAGCAAATACAATATTAGTAATATCCATAGAATAAAGTTTATCCAAAACTTCTTGAGTTTTTCCTATTTTAATAAAAACATGAGGATTATTTAATACAAAAAAATAATCACAAACACCTTTAATTGCAAACAAAACATAATCAATATTATATTTTTTACAATTTTCTACTACATTTTTAGGAAGATCACCACCCCCACAGAATATAGCTAACTTACCCTTTATATTTAACATATATATTTTTTGCCGTTACCGTATCTATAAATGAATTAATTTTATTAACCAATGGATTTTCAGAGTTGTTAAATTTATCTTTAAAATTTTTAATATTATCTAAAAAAAGTGAATTAGCATCAAATATAATAGAGTAAACTTCTTTTAATTCTTGAATATGATTATTCTCAAATCCTTTTCTTCTTAACCCTGTTATATTAACTCCTTCAATAAAACCGCTATCCCTTGCCCCTGTATACATAGCACAAGGAACAATATCACGAGGCACACCAGACATTCCACCAATAAAAGCAAAATCACCTATCCTAGCATATTGATGAATAGCACTTCCACCACCAATAACCACATAATCACCCAATTTTACATGCCCAGCTAATAAAACATGGTTAGATAATATATTAAAATCACCAATAACACAATCATGTGCAACATGACTTCCAACCATAATCAAATTATTATTACCAATATAGGTTACAGAATTTTCATCCCCCGTAGCAATATGAATAGTAACACTTTCCCTAATTTTATTATTTTTTCCTATATAAACACCCGTTTTTTCATTGTTATATTTCAAATCCTGAGGAACAAGCCCAATAGTTGTAAAAGGAAACACCACAGTATTTTCATCTATAGTCGTTTTCCCATCTATAATTACATTTGCAATTAAATTAACATTTTTTTTTAAAACAACATAATCCCCAATTATACAGTAAGGACCAATTTTAACAGTTTCATCTATCTTAGCTAGTTTAGAAACTATAGCAGTTTCATGTATATTTTTCATAAATCATTCTTTCGTTTTTATTTATTACCAATCATAGCAGTAACAACAGATTCACACACAAGTTTATTATCCACAAAAGCTTTACAGTCTACTTTTGCAATTTTACCCCTCACTTGTAAAAACTCAACATAAATATTAATACTATCCCCAGGTAAAACAGGTTTTCTAAACTTACAAGATTCAATACTCATAAAAAGCACAGTAGAAGAATCATCCATATCAAAAGATAAAGAAAAAAGTATCGCAGCAGACTGAGCCATAGCTTCAACAATTAACACACCAGGCATAATAGGAAAGTGAGGAAAGTGCCCATTAAAAAATTCTTCGTTAACAGTTACATTTTTAATAGATTTAAGTTTTTTACCTTTAGTATATCCAACAACCTTATCAACAAGCAAAAATGGATATCTATGGGGAATAATTTTTTTTATTTCATTCACCAAAATTTGTTCATTTATTTCAAAAACATCCCTATCTTCAACTAATTCTTTTTCCATCTTTAACCTCCTTATTTTATTATATCAAACTTAAAAAATATTATACTTAAATACTAAATAATTAAATAATTATCTGCTATTTCCACAAAATCCTTAATCTGCTTATATTTTTCCGTATCACTAATTAACAATTCTTGTTGTAAAATTTCAGCTACAAAATTAACACTTTCAATAGCTGCTTTTGCATCCAAAAACAAAATTCTAATTCTTCTTGCCATAATATCATCCAAATTCCTTGCCATTTCATATTTTATAGCATATCTAATTTGTGCTTCAACAAAAGGTAAATCAGAATGAATTTGCCTATCAAAACCATTTTCTAATTTTAACTTTTCATATTCACTACCATAAACTTTAAAACAATCAGGAATTTTATCCAAAGCATTTTTTTCTAAATATCCATATATTTTAGTTTTATCACTTACCATTTCATATTTTTTTACTAAATTTTGCTTAACTAAAAAATCAACAATTGTTGCACCCATTTTCCTAAAAGAAGTCCATTTTCCACCAACCACACTTACTAAATTACTTTTAGAAATAACTATTTTCTCTTCCCTACTTGTTTTAGCAGTATTTATTCCTTCCTGATTAATCAATGGTCTAATTCCCGCATAAACAGAAAGAACATCCGTTGTTGTTAATTTTATCTTCAAATATTTATTAATATTATCAAGAATAAATTTAACTTCAAAATCAAAGGCAATAGGCTCTATTTCAGAAACATCAACTTTTGTATCGGTTGTTCCAACAATAACTTTACCATTCCAAGGAACAGTAAACAAAACTCTACCATCTTCTGTTTTAGGAATCAACATTGCAAAATTAGATGGAATTTTTTCCTTATCAAAAACAAGATGCACTCCCTGTGCTTGTTTCACTAATTTTTTATGCCCATAATCATCTAATTCACATATATTATCAACAAAAATTCCAGTAGCATTAACCACACAAGGAGAATACACTTTAATTTTATCATTAGTTTCTTTATCTAAAAATTCTATTCCTATAATTTTACCATCTTCATTTTTTATTAACTCAGTTAATTTAGAGTAGTTAATAGCTAAAGAACCTTGATTAACAATTGATTTTACTAAACTAATCGCCATTCTAGCATCATCAAAAACACCATCATTATAAACCACCCCACCAACAAGATTATCCTCTTTAACAGAAGGATACATAGAAATAACTTCTTTAGCAGAAATCATTGAACTCTTACTATTAGAAGGGAATCCTGCTAAAAAATCATACACAAGCATACCCATTCTATAAAGTCCAACATCAAATAAACTATAACAAGGTATAACAAAAGATTGATTATTAGCAATATGTGGTGCATTTTTTAATAATATTTCTTTTTCTTTTAAAGCTTTTTTCACCAAAGAAAAATCAAAATTTGCTAAATACCTTACTCCACCATGTAACAACTTAGTAGATCTAGAAGATGTTCCTTTAGCAAAATCATATTCTTCAATCAAAAGCACTTTAAGCCCACGAGAGGACATATCAAATGCAATCCCAAGCCCAGTTGCTCCTCCACCAATTACAATTGCATCAAATTGTATGGTATTTTTAACAACATTTATAAAAACAAATCTATCTAACATTATGTCAACCAACTTTTCTTAAATTTTATTTTCAATAGTCCAATTTCTAGTTCTAGCCACCGCATTTTCCCAAGATTTTAAAATAATGCTCCTTTTTTTATCATCCATTTGAGGTTTAAAAACTTTACCTACTTGCCAAAGAGATGTTATTTCATCCGCACTTTTCCAAAAACCAACATAAAGCCCAGCAAGATAAGCAACACCAAGAGCTGTAGTTTCAACAATCTTAGGTCTTACAACATCCACTCCCAAAATATCACACTGAAATTGCATTAATATATCATTATTACTAGCACCACCATCTACCCTAAGTTCCTTAATTTTTACATTAGAAGATTTTTCCATAGTTTTTAGAATATCATATGTTTGTAAAGCAATAGAATCCAGTGCTGCCCTTGCAATATGAGAATCATTTGTATTTCTTGTTATCCCAAATATGCTACCCCTAGCATAAGGATCCCAGTAAGGAGCACCAAGCCCCACAAATGCAGGAACAATATAAACACCCTCACTATCAACCACTTTAGCTGCCAATTTTTCAACTTCAGAACTTTTATTTATAATTTTAATACCATCCCTTAACCATTGAACAATAGCACCCCCTATAAACACACTTCCTTCTAAAGCATAAGTAACAGTACCTTTTCTACTCCAAGCAATAGTTGTTAATAACTTATCATTACTTAAAATAAAATCTTTACCTATATTAAGCAACATAAAACAACCAGTTCCATATGTATTTTTTACCATACCAACATTTAAACAAGCCTGCCCAAAGGTAGCAGCCTGTTGATCTCCTGCTATACCACAAATAGGGATTTCAACTCCCAACAAATCTTTACTCATCACCCCAAAGTCATCAGAGGATTGTTTAACTTCAGGCAAAATTGATTTTGGTATATCTAAAATTTTTAATAATTCATCATCAAATTCCATAGTTTTAATATTATATATTAATGTCCTACTAGCATTTGATTTATCAGTTGCATGAACCTTACCCGCAGTCAATTTATAAAGTAAAAAACTATCTACAGTTCCAAAGCATAAATCACCATTGTTAGCTTTTTCACGAGCTCCTTCAACATTATCAAGTATCCATTTTATTTTTGTTCCACTAAAGTAAGAATCAAGAACAAGCCCTGTTTTTTCTAAAAATATTTTATCCAGTTTTTTTTCTTTTAAAGAATCACAATACCCAGCAGTTCTTCTATCTTGCCAAACAATAGCAGGATATATAGATTTACCTGTTTTTCTATCCCAAATAACAGTAGTCTCTCTTTGATTGGTAATTCCTATGGTAGCTATTTCCGTAACAAGAATATCCGCCCTAGCAATAACTTCTGTTATAACCCCCATTTGAGTAGCAAAAATTTCTTCAGGATTATGCTCTACATAACCATCTTGCGGATACATTTGTGTAAACTCTTTTTGAGCAACTGCCTTAATATTTGCCAATTCATCAAATAAAATAGCCCTACAACTTGTTGTTCCTAAGTCACAAGACAACACATATTTTGATTTTTTCAACATTTTATTAATTCCCCCATAATTTTTTATCAATCTTTATTAATATTTATTTTTTGTTATTCTTTAAAACTCTACCAATTGTAACATCATATGCAACAGCACCTAAAATTCCCCCTAATATAGGTCCTATTATAGGAACAATCCATATAGAAAAATCAGAAAATCCAGTATTTTTAAATCCCACCAACAAAGCAAACAACCTAGGAGCAAAATCCCTAGCAGGATTAATAGCATAACCATGCATTCCTCCAAAAGATATTCCTATTGCCATTACTAAAAATCCAATAACAACAGGAGTAAACTGCTTAGGATTATTATCATTTGTATCAGTAATAGCAAGTATTAGATACAAAAGTAAAAAAGTTCCAACAACCTGATCAAAAAAACCAGATACAAAATTATTAACAGCAGGAAATGTTGCAAAAATACCAGTAGTATATTCCAAATTTACATCAAATTCAATCCATTTAGAGTAATAAACTAAAAAAACCAACATAGCACCAATAAATGCACCTATTAATTGAAAAATTATATAAGGAATCACATGCTTAGCTTCTATTCTTTTTGTAATATACATCGCAATAGTAACAGCAGGATTAAGATGAGCCCCTGAAATATTACCAGTTGCATATATTCCAAGCATAACCCCAAATCCCCACCCCAAAACAACATTAGTATAACCACCATTTACAATAAAAGGATTATCAGCAGAAGAAAAAATTGTCACCATAGCAACAACCCCACAACCAAAAAGAATTAAAATCATAGTTCCAATTAGCTCTGCCATATACCTAGAAAAATTATACTTTATGTTTTGCATCATATTTCACCCCTAATACATTTTATATTTATTAGAATAATTTAAATGAAACATAAAACTTAACCACAATTTTAAATGATTAAATTAGCTATTTCATAATCAAATAAATTATAAACACAATTCAAAGATAAAATCAATAAAATAAATCTAAAAATGGGGATTAGACTGATTTTTTTGCAACAAATGTATCATTTGTTCAACTTCTTTTCTTTCTAAACAATCTTTTTTTACCAATCTTATTCTATAAAAGTTATCAGAATCAAATAAAAAATATGCTTTATTATGATATAACAATATTACATTCAAAAAAAATCTAGCCAACCTATCTTTTTCATCTAAAAGATATTGATTTTTTATTAAGTCAATAAAGGAATATGCAGCAGATTCAAAGGGATTTTTTTTATAAACTTTATTTATCATATGCTCTAAATGTAAAAAATTATCATCTAAATTATAATGCTTTTCCAAAAATATATTTGTTCCTGCAACCACCCCATCAAAATCTCTAAATTTCGTTTTTTGCATACCATAAAATATATTATAAATATCAAAATAAATTTTTTTATTTATTATTGCATTAAAACCTATAATATTTTCAATCGCATAATGCCAAGCTTTTACATATTTTAAAAATATTTGATAATAATCATCATAAACATTTTCCCAGTTATTATTTTTAACATATTTAAAAAAATCAACAAGTTCTATATTTTTATCTTCAAATATCATATCAAAATAAATAATTTTATATATTTCCCACTTTAAAGATAAATTATCAAGCTTTATATTTTCAAAATCCGAAAACTTTATATTTGAGCTATCAACACTTAACATTCATTATACACACCATAAGATTAAAACGAATTTAATACATTATAGCATAAAAAATATACATTATCAAGAATTAAGTTACAATTAAGAATAATATATTTCTATGAAAGAACTTTAAATTATATATTTCAAGATCTAAACTTAAAATTTTCTTATTTGTTAAAAGAACATAAGGAACATGGTTAATCACAATATAATATTTTTTGAATACTAAATTTAAAAAATAAGTATTAATATAAGACTTAGATAAAGTAAAGAAAGAAACCTCTTCCATCTCAATTTTTTTAACATCAGAAACATTAAAGTTAATAAGCAAAGACTGAGCTAAATAAGCAAATAGTTTTTTAAATAACAAAAATCTAAATATTAAACTAAAAATAAATCCTAGTAAAAAGTTACCATATCTACCCAAAAAAACAAACCAAGATCTCATCCAGAATGCAAAAAACCAAAAAATCACAAAACTTGCTATTAATTTTCCATTTTTCCCAAAATAAGAAAAAAAATCTTCTATATATCTATAATGAGACAAATTAATATTTAAAAAAAACAAAAATAGTATAAAAAATACAACTAAAAATGTAGATAAAAAATAACAACAAATAAATAATAAAGATCTACTATTCAAAAAAGCACCGTTATTTTCTTATTTTCCAAAAGCATTAATTAAAATATTTTTCACATCAGAAGCATAAAGATCTTTAAAGTTACCAATTTTATCTGATCCCCTTAAAGAAGAAACAACCATACCATCAATATCTTCAATTTTAGCACCAACTTTTTGTAAATTATCAGGCATTCCTAATCCATCAAAGAATTTTCTACATTCAGATATAACTTTATTTACCAATTCTTTTTCAGAAATACCATTCTTATCAATTCCAAATACATCTGCCAACGCAACAAATTTAGAAAGATTATCAGCATCTTTTACAACATATTCCATCCAATAAGGAGTCAAAACAGCTAATCCAACCGCATGTGTAATATCATAAAATGCAGAAACAGCATGCTCTATAAAATGAACAGACCAATCACCATTTTTACCCGCACCTGTTATGTTATTTAAAGCCATAGTAGCAGTCCACATTAAATTAGCATGTGCAATATAATTATTATTTTCTTTCATTAACACATTAGCATTTTGAACTAAACATTTCATTAATCCAAGCAACATATAATCAGATGGTATAAAATTATTTTCTTTAGAAAAGTATTGCTCCAAACAGTGAGAAAAACTATCAACAATTCCCGCTGCTATTTGATTCTTAGGAACACTAAAAGTATAACTAGGATCTAAAATGGCAATTTTAGGAACAACCAAAGAAGAAGATATAGGCAATTTTTCTTTTGTAGTTAAATTACTAATAACACCCCCAGAATTCATCTCAGATCCAGTAGCTGCCAATGTTAATACAACACCAACATCTACAACTTTTTCTATAGTATCACCTTTAAAACTAGCTATTATTTCAGTCCAAAAATCTTCATCTTTACCTTTATAACCAGTAGCAATAGATATCGCTTTAGAACAATCTAAAACAGATCCACCACCAACAGCTAAAATAAAATCTATATTGTTTTCTTTACAAATATTTCTACCTTTTAAAACTGTTTCTATCCTAGGATTAGGATCTATACCAGATAATTCAAAAATTTTAACTCCAGCATTTTTTAATTGAGCAATAGAAGCATCATAAACACCATTTTTTTTAATACTACCAAAACCATAAGTTAGCAATACATTATAATATCCTTTACTTTTAATAAAATCACCTAATTTAGAAATTTCACCCTTACCAAAACAAATCAATGTATCTCTTTTTATATTAAAATTTATCATTTATTTACAACTCCAATTTACTTCAATTAAACCTACAAAAAACCTAATTAACCCATTATATAACAATCACAGAATAATAACAACTTAATTTTCACCTAAACCAATATTTTTATCCATTTTTTAGTTTTATACCTATAAAATGCAAATCCAAATTTTATTACTTCTTCTAGGTATACTAAAAACATAACTTCATATAGCTCTAATTTTAAATAAATTACTCCAAAAAATGCTATAGGAATAGCATACAGCCATAAAAATAACAAATCAAACAACAAAGCAACTTTAGTATCCCCACCAGATCTCATCATCCCAACAATTATTGCCCAATTTAGCATTTTTACAAACATAAAAAAAGATGTCACATACATAGACTTAACAATTAGATCTAAATTAACAGGATCAATTTTATAAAGCATTAACACAGGCTTAATAGAAACTAAACAAACAATTACCACTATAAAACTCATAACAAATACAACTCGCATAAGAATTTTAGACATAACCATTACATATTTTATTTTTTTAGCCCCAATATTGTTACCAAGTATTACAGAAATAGATGTAGCAACACCAAGAAATACTGTAACCCCAATATTTATCAATAAATCAGATATTGCACTTCCCACTGCAAAAATAGTTCCCCCTTTTGCATATGCAACTCCTAAAAAAAATGTCCCCACAACCCAAAAAGATTCTGCAAAAAATATTGGAGTAGAAACATTTATTAATTTTTTCAATACTTCCTTAGGTATTCCAAAATATTCTTTTATATTACCCTTAAAGTTATATTTTTTTTGCATAATAATCGCCAAAAAAGCAAAAAATTCAAATATTCTTGCAACAAGAGTTCCAATTGCTGCTCCCTTTACTCCCATAGCATCAAAACCAAAATTACCATATATTAAAATATAATTTAGAATTGTATTTACAACAGTAGCAAATATAGTTATATAAAGTGCAGGTCTATTAACTCCGATACTTCTTAAAGAAACAGTAATACAAAAAGACATCGCACTAAAATTAAATGTAAATGACATTATATATAAATAATCAATAGCTAAATCAAATACAATTTTATCACTCGTAAACAATCCTATTAAAAAATTTTTGTAGAAAATAATTAAGAAAAAAAACATATTAGCCATAAAAACAGATGAAATCATGCCGATTCCAAATATTTTTTTTAACATTAAAAAGTTTTTAGCACCAAAGTATTGAGATATAAAAACACCAGTTCCAGATACCACTCCATAAATAAATAGAATAAAAACAAAATAGAATCTATTTACAAAAGAAACAGCAGCAACAGATTCATTTCCCAATCCTGCAACCATAAAATTATCTACTACATTTAAAGACATAGATATAATTTGCTGCAACATCACAGGAAAAACCAAGGCAAAAAAAGTTTTATATATTTTCATATGATTTTTACTAAACATTCACAAGCTACTCTCACTAAAATTACTTCTATTCAATATCATTTTATTAAAGATTATATAATATATAGTATATATACAATAATATTTATTAAACTAAAAATTATAACATACTTAGCACATTAATCAAATAGTAAATTTTATAGATACTAATCATTTATAAATTGCTTTTATTTTTTTACAATACACTGATTAAATATTTATTCATTTTAGTATCATTTTTTATAATGATACTTTTCAATCATACATCAAAAGAACAAAATACAACACATAATTACAATTGAAAGAACACACATGGAACAAACATAGACGGTGCAGATTTTATAAACAGTCTTAATAACAATAATATCTCATCATCAAGAACAGTAGGGCTAATTTTTGCAGATCATATAGATTTTGGATTAGTCAATGCAGTAATTATAATAATGATAAAAAACAAATTTATAAATAAAATAATACATCTAAAAATAATTATACATCTAAAAATAGCTCCTTACCAATCAAGGCAAGGAGCTAAATTTTTTTCACAACTTAAAAATAATATTTAAGGAGTTACAATGTTAAAGAAAGGATCAAATTTAG
>JBIIMR010000110.1:0-3588 GCA_044337895.1 Alphaproteobacteria bacterium | reverse complement strand
TAAAAAAGAAATCAACCGTAAGAGAACTTGCACATTTACCCTTAAAAAAAACAATATAGAATTTTTAGCTAAATTTTCTAAATCAACAAATATTTCAAGATCAGAGATTTTAGATAAACTAATCGAGGCACTCACAAAAGAGAATCTCAACATCAAATAAAAAAATTTATTCTTTATTGTCTTCTTTATACTTTAAAATAATAGGCATATTACAAATAACAAAAACAAAAGTAATAGCTAACACCCCAAAAACTTTAAAGTTAACCCAAGCTTCTGTAGAAACATTTCTCCAAACAACTTCATTTACAGCGGCCAAAGTTAAAAAAAATCCCACCCACATATAAGAAAGAATTCTCCAACCTTTTTCTTTAATTTCTAAACTATGCCCTAAAACAAGCTTCATAACATTTTTTTTAAATAAGATTCCAATCAAAATTGCAATCCCAAACATAACATTTAATAAAGATACTTTAAATTTAATAAAGTTAGGATTATCCAAAAATACAGTCAAGCTTCCAAATATCACCGCTAAAATTGTAGAAACAAGAGGAACAATCGCAACTCGCTTCATAATAAAATAAGATAGCATAAACACAAAAACACTTACAAAAATCAACACTATGGTAGCATTCATAAAACCATAATATTTATTTACTAAAAAAAACAGTATTAAAGGAATAAAATCCAAATACACAGGATAGTTTTTTTTATTTTTCATATTCAAAAACCTTCTAATTTATTTCTATTAAAAACTTATCAATATTTTTTACAATAGCAGAATCAACTCTTGCCATTTCAACCTTATAACCTAAAACTTCTTCCATAGATGTTACACCAAATTCTTTTATACCACAAGGAATAATAGCATTAAATTTTTGCAAATCCACATTAACATTTAAAGATGCCCCGTGGCTACTAACCCATCTACTAAACTTAACACCGATTGCTGCAATTTTTTTTTCTTTTTCAAGGTGATTCACAAAAACACCCACCATACCATCTTTTAAAAACCCAATTATACCAAATTCTTTTAATACCCTAATCATAAGATTCTCAATTGCTAACACAAATTTTTTCACATCTTTACTTTTTTTTCGTAAATCCAACAAAAAATAAATAATTTTTTGTCCAACACCATGGTATGTAACCATTCCACCGCGATTTGTATAAAAAATAGGTATATTATTAATATTATCAACAACATCTAAAATATTGCCAGATGCCCCAATTGTATAAACATCTAAATGCTCCAAAATACAAATTTTTTCATCTTTTTTATATTGCAAAATAGCATCAACATATTTTTGCATTAGGCTATAAGACTTCCCATATTCTAATTTTTTCTCTCCAAAATTAACAATCAAAATATACACCTAAAACTACTTTTTACGAGTAATCAAGTAAAGTAAAGGACCAAAAGAGCCAATTGCCAATGTAATAATCAACCAGAGAGTAAAATTTCTGTTTTTAATTTTAGCATCATGAAATATAAACACAAGTAACAAACCCAAACTAATAACAAGATCAATAAAGATTTGAATCGTAGCAGAATTTTTAAATCCCTCTAAAAAAATTCCAATAATTCCAAACTGCAACAAAGACACCACACTAAGAGAAAGCAATCCTATTGTAACAATTAATAAAACCCATTTAGGAACCACATCAAATACAAAATAATGTTTATCCATTTTAAATTTTTACACCTCCATTATATTTACATACTACATACATAAATAATAAATTATATCAATTTATTATTCAATCAATATTTTAATATAAATTATAACTCAATAAACACCCATCCCACCCAAAAATATACCCAAAAAAACACATCCCAACAATCTAAATACAAATACAAACATATTTATATTTATATGTATAAAACATATTTATACATAACATTAATAATATTAGACTTAAATTTAAAATATTGTATTATAATAATAAATATATAATTTCAATGAGTAAGTAAAAAAAGAGAACTTTCAAAATGTCTATTTTATTATATGCAGTAACAGAAAATAACTATTTTTGTCAAAAACAAGAAGCACAAAAAACAGATAAAGATTGGATGAAAATCCCATTAGACAGAAAGTTATTCAAATTTATTACAACTTTATTTAAAGAAACTATTATTTTATCAGGCAGAAAAACCTATAATATTTTACCCTCATCAATGTTTTCAGATCGTAAAATTATTGCTTTAAGTAAAAAAAATTTACAACTTCAAGCAGCACTAATAAAATATCCAAATAGCATAATCATAGGCGGGCACGAAATTTTAACCTATTTTAACCAGCCAGATTACTTACAAAAAGTCCATACAATTTTAACAGTTAAACTTCCAATAATAATAGAATCCGCACAAGAAACCAACTATAAAAAAGACCCTCTGTTAAACCTCAAATCCAAAAAATCCGCAGATCATAGCTTTACTATAACAAACAACACCCATACAATAATTTTAGAATCTTGGAAATTTTAAATCAAACTTCCACCAACAACACAACAAAATAAAAAACTCTTAAATTTTTCACAAAATCAATAAAACTATTTAATTTATTTTAAATCCTTTGAACCATTTGAATCTTTTAAATCCTTTGAGCCCTTTTCATCCTTTTTATTAAATTTATTTAAAATAAACCATATCAAACCACCTAAAACACAAATAAATATACCTTGCGAGCCAAAAAAATAAATCAATACAAAACCGCCAGAATTAAGCCTAACAAAATTCTCAAACATACTTGCACTAAATTTAATATCAATTCCTAAAACCGCAATCGCACTAATAATAGTCCCTACAAATGTAAATATCTGCCCTTTAATCCCATTCAACTCTTCTAAAGTTTTCTCAGCTGCTTCTTGATATTCTCTAACATCCTTAAATTTTCTATCATACTCTTTAAATTTATCTTCATACTCTTTAAATTTGTCTTTAATTTTTATATCATACTTTTGAAATTGTGTATCATAATCTTTAAATTTTTTATCATTTTTTTTATTTTGTTCTTCAAATGTTTTTTTTAGAGTCTCTTTAGTCTCTTCAATTAGAGGATTAAAATCTTTATAATAACCAACTTTATAAAGAGCAAAATCAACATGTAACTCCAAATCAGGAACTACATACTCATCAATATATTTTTTTAATTTATCTTCTAAAAAATTTTCTTTAAAACCATTATCTTCATTTAAAAAATCATCATCAATTGTAACACAGTAATTTTCTTTATCATTCAAATTTAAAATACTATAATTTAAAAAAGGTTTTATTTCACAAAAAAAATTATAAGCCCTAGGGATTATTTTAGTTAAATCATTCATTATATACTTATTACTTTTATTTATATTTATTTTATTTATTACATCAATTTCATTATTTTTTTAATATTTTTCTTTTCTTCTATCTTCAAATTCTGCAACAATATCTTCATCTTCTAAAACAGTATAGTATGAAGTGCATTTATCCCAAGCATACCCCTCTTTATGTGTATCATCACTTAATTCTTTAGCAGTTTTACTTTTATGTTCATTCCACACATTTTCTAATATATTTTGCAAATCATCTTTAAAATTAAAATCTACAAT
>JBIIMR010000017.1:0-12098 GCA_044337895.1 Alphaproteobacteria bacterium | reverse complement strand
CAAGTTATCTATATTTATTTCTTTTAGTTGTATTTTTAAATGAGAACTAATATTTTTTGCAATTTTTTTACTCAAAGAACTTGTGTATAAAGAGGGCATACTTACAAGCATTACATTTTCAGCAGACATAGCATCAACAGCCATTACACTACTTAAAGCACTATCTATTCCACCAGACAACCCAATAATAAGTCCTTTAAATTTATTTATTTGCATAAATTCACGAATATAAAATATTATTGATCTATACACTATATTTTCATAATTAGTATTAAATGTTTCAATTTCTTTATAAATATTTTGAGAGTCAATCACCATTTCCATAATTTCAAAACTATTCATCTTATAAATTAACAACCCATTATCAACCACAAACGAACTTCCATCAAATATTAAATGATCTAATATTCCTAAGTTATTTAAGTATATTACTTTAGTTTTTAATTTTATACTTAAGTCTTTTAGCTTTTCAATTCTTGTATTAATTGAATTAATTTGTGAATCTAATATTTCAAAGCAAGAAGAATCTATTACTATTCCTAAATGAATATCACCAGTTTTGATTTTTATATCATCAATATCTTCTTTAAATGTTATTAAAATATTATTGTTTTTAAATTGTATTATATTGGTATTACTATCTGTATGATTAAAATAAACAGATTCTTTTATTGAGTTATTATTAAAATTATTTTTATAAATATATTGAATTTTATTATTAAAAATAAAAGCAATTACATTAAATAATTTATCTTTTTCTTTTATGATGGTTCCAAAAACAACAGCTTTATCCAATTTGTTTGATAGTTTTAAAATTCTATCAATAATTTGATTATTTTTTTCCAATACATCAGTTTTTAGAATTAAATCAAATGGAAAATAACCACAAGTTGAAAGATTAGGAAGAACTAGTATATCTATATTATCTTTTTCTAAATAATATTTTTCTATATTTTTAAAATTACTAATAAAATCTAAGTTTAAAAATTTATCTTGAATAATTTTTATTTTTAAATTTTCTATCATATATTTTTCCAATTTTTTAATTTTTTTAATAAAAATTCCCTACCTTGTTTTACAGAAATAACATCATCATACATTAAAATATCTGCAGTTGTATAGGTATCTGTCCATTTTTCTGGTAAAAAAGAACCAGTTCCAACTGTATTAATGGGAGCTTTTAACTCACCCATTATCATGCATTTTTTTATATTAAAGCCAGATGAGGCAACTATATCAACATCTTTAAACCCATTTTTATCTAAATTTTCCCTCATAAAAAATATTGCAGCAACAGAAACACCAGTCCCAACTAAATAATTTAATTCATCACGATCATTATATTTATAATAAGCTTGTCCACAATATTTATCAATAATTTGATAAGATATTTCTTTATTTAATCCCTCTAAATATCTACCACCATGGGTATCAATCCGTATTGATATTTTTTTTATATCAATTTTATTTTTTAAATAATTTAAAGATTCTATACTATCTGTAATTTCTTTTCCAAAGTAGTCCACTAAAATTGTGATGTTATCATTTTTATTCGTTTCATAAAACATTTTTACAGCTTCAATAGTTGAACCAGCATACCCAATTAAAGAGTGGGGCATAGTTCCAAGTGTATTGTTATTAAAAAATTGAGAAAATTGCTCTATAGATGTTCCAATAAATCCCTTGGCATTATTTTGTTGGGCTATTTTACTTCCAACACTAGCACCATATTCTGCCATTTCAGCCATTTTTGAGTCTATGCAGTGCCTAGCTTCCATTGCAATAAAATTACAATAACTTAAAGATGTAGCCATCACATATGCATTATAAGCACAAATACAAGAAAATCCCACTTTTTGCAGCAATTCAGTTTCAATTATTACCAAATCAGAAAACATTCCTTCAACAAAAAATAAAACTTCCCCAGCACCAGTTTTATCGCCTTCTTTAAAGTTTTCATGAATTTTAATTTCAAATTTATTTTTTTTTGCAATTTCATTTAAAAAATCTATTGCAAACTTAACAGCATATATAGCAGGTCTTCTAATAAAAACACCATATATAACTTTTTTATCACCAAATTTATTTATAATATCTTTTGTTTTAATAAAATACTTGTCACAGATAATATTATCTTTCATTTATTTTCAAAATACTTTCATTTTAATTTTATTTAATAGTTAAACAATCTATATTATAAGTATTTATTTATAATATCAATAGTCATATCAGGAGACAACCTAGGATCACAATATGTAATATATCTTTTTTGTAGAAATTTTTTTTTATCTAAAATTCCATCATAAATACATTCAGAAACAAAAGAAGAGCTTGTTTCTAAATGTATTCCTTTACTTATTATATTATATTTATTTAGTATTTCCATAAATTTTAATATATTTTCTTCTATTTTTTCAACTTTTCTTGTTTTAATATTTGCAATTTTTTCAGTATTACCATGCATAGGGTCAACACTAAAAATTACATTTATATTATGTTTTTGTATTGCAAGGATCAATTCTTTTAGGTATTGATTTATATTTTCATTATTAATTCTTATAATTAAAAGAATTTTTCCTTTTTCATTGTTTGGATTAATCGTTTTAATTATTACAATAATATCTTCTATTTTTTTAGTTTCACTGATTTTAATTCCAATAGGATTCTCAACATTTTTTAAGTATTCAATTTGCGAGCTACCAATAAAACAATTTTTATTCCCAAGCCAAAGTAGGTGAGTAGAAACATTGTAATATAACCCATTAATGTGTCTAGTTAAAGATTCTTCAAAATCCAATAAAAGAGATTCTTTTGATGTATAAAAGTTTAATAGTTTATTTTTATCGATTTTGTTTATATCAATTTGAAAAAATTTTTTTTTAAAACTATTATTTTTACTTTTATTTATTGTTTGTAAAAATTTATTATCAAAAGTAATATTGTTTTTTATGTTTTGTAAATATTTATATATTTTTTTACCAATATTGTATGCTTTAATCATATTATAAGGGTTATATTTTCTTTTATTGATATTGATATTATTTATTATATCTCCTTTATAGGTTAATATTTCTTTATTATCCACAATTTCTTTTTCATCACTTCTTGGCTTGGCAAATTGTCCTGCAATTCTACCAATTTTTATTACATTCATAACTTTATTTTCATTTATAATTTTATTTTGAATAATCAATCCACATTGAATTAAAAACTCATATTTATTTTTTATATATTTATAATCAGAAAAATTAAATGTTTCTGCACATTCTCCCATTTGTAAAACTAAACATTCAGAAGATAACAATTGTTTTAGTTGTATAATTTCTTCGATTTTTACAATATTATCTAAACACTTTAATTTGTTTTTAATTTGTTCTATATTTTTATCTTCAAATGGATTATTTTTAAATTCAAAATTTTTCCATTGTTTAATTTTTTCCATATATTTTTTCCATATATTTTTTTAATTTATATTTTTTATTGTTTTTTATAAATTATACTTAGTATATAATATAGAAATATTATAACAATTAAAATAATAATTTAAAACACATTAACCTTTTATCAGGATATAGTAAAATTGCAAGAAAATCGTAATATATATATTCATAATAATGATTTGCCAAAAGATATTTATTTAACCACAAACATCGTAGCAATAGATACAGAAACAATGGGGTTAAACTTAAAAAGAGATAGACTATGCCTTTTACAAATTACAGATGGTAAAGATATCCATTTAATACATTTTACCAATCAGGAATATAATCCAAAAAATCTTTTAAAAATTTTAACCAATAATGAAATTGTCAAAATTTTCCATTATGCAAGATTTGATATTTGTGCAATTGCACTTTATTTAAAAGTTATGTGCTACAATGTTTATTGCACTAAAATCGCTTCAAGATTAGTTAGAACCTACACAAACAAACACGGGCTAAAAGATATTTGTAGTGAACTACTTGCAGTAGAGATATCAAAAGAGCAACAAAGCTCCTACTGGGGAACAGATCTTCTTACAGAATCACAAAAGATTTATGCTGCCCAAGATGTATATTATTTACATGATTTAAAATTAGAGTTAGATAAAATGCTTTTTAAAGAAAATAGAACAAATATTGCAAAAGCATGTTTTGACTTTTTGCCAGTAAAAGCACATTTAGATATTATAGGATTTGAAGAAGAAGATATTTTTTCCCATTCAGCAAAACAAAAATAAATATAACATAAATTAACAATAAAGGTTTTTATATGCAATCTATTATAGATATAAAAGAAGTAATTAATAATGTTATAGACACAGAACAAGAGGGTATTTCAGATTTAAAATCAAGTATACAGAATGTATTCAAAGAAGATTTTATTACAGTTTGTAACCTTATTAAAGATATAAATGGTAGGGTTGTTTTAACAGGTGTAGGTAAATCAGGATACATTGCCAATAAAATTTCAGCAACACTTTCCTCAACAGGAACAAAATCTTTTTATATTCACCCAACAGAAGCACTCCATGGTGATTTAGGTGCAATAGATAAAAATGATTTAGTTATAGCATTATCAAATTCAGGCAATAGTAGTGAACTTAAGGGTATAGTAAGTTATTGCAATAGATTTAACATTCCTTTAGTAGGAATTTCACAAAATAAAGATAGCTATTTGGCAATAAATTCAAATTATAATTTCATAATTCCAAAAGTCAAAGAAGCATGCCCCCTAGGTATTGCACCCACAACATCTTCAACAGTAATGCTAGTTTTAGGAGATGTTATTGCAGTTCTATTAATGCATTTAAAAGGTTTCACAAAAGAGCAATTTTCCCATTTTCATCCAGGAGGTAGCATAGGGATTAGTTTTAATAAAATATCTGATATAATGATAAAAAACAAAAATCTTCCAATAGCAACAAAAGATACTACTTTTATAGATTGTTTAACAATTTTATCAAAATATAGATTAGGCTGCATTTGTATAATAGATGCTAATAACACATTATTAGGAGTTTTAACAGATAAAGATATAAGGGATTTTATTCTAAATAATAACAATAATCCCAATATTTTTCAAATTCCCGCATCACATTTTATGAATATAAATTTCACACATGTAAATGCAGATTTACTTGTTTTAGATGCACTAACTTTATTTAATAAAGCATCTTTTAATCATCTTTTTATTACAGATGAAAACAAAAAATTACAAGGACTTTTACATATTCAAGATTTATTTAAAACAGGGGTAATTTAATTTTGTATCAAAAATTTTCATTTGATAATAATTATCTAAAAAAATTTAAAATATTAAAAATAACATCCTTATCTTTGTTAATTTTTTTTATTTTGGTAATGTTTTATTTTCCATCATATAAAGCTTTTATCAATAGAAGTTCAATTTTTTTGTCTATTTTAAATAATTTTATTTCTTTAGATCTAAAAGCACCACCCACTTTGTCAGGAACCACTTTATCAGGAGATAAATATTACATTACCTCAAAATCTATGTTAATAGATGAAAAAAAATTAGGTTCTACAGAAAGGATAACTTTACTAGAACCTTACTTTTTATTATCTGTTAAAAATGGTAAAGTTTGGCAAGGCAGCAGTAATCAAGCTTTATTGTTAAAAAATAATAAATCTTTATATTTAGAGGATAAAGTAAGATTTACTTCAAACGAAGCAGACTATATAGACACAAAAAAACTATACATCGATTTATCTACCCAAGAAATTTCATCCACCGATTATATTCAAGCTTTATACAATAATATAAGTATTTTAGCACAATCTTACTCTTATATTTTCCATAATAAAAACCAAATTTTATCCTTAAAAGGGCCAATAACAATAATAAATCAAGATAAAAAGCAAAATCATAATGGAGAAGATTCTGAAAATAATTTATTAATTAAAGTAAATGATTACATAAATTTAAAAGATGTAGAAAAAATTATTAACCTAAAAGGTGAGATTCAAATTATTCAAACAATAAAACAAAGAAGTATTTATGCAGAAAAAGGTGATATTCACTATAAAGATATTAATGCTTTTAAGGGAAACGAGGATTCCATATTAGAAAACATTAATAAAATTACTTTAGATGAAAATGTAATTTTTCAAGATAAAGAAAAAAATATTAAAACAGATAAATATATTTACAACTTAAATAAAAAAATTATGTATTTTATTAGTCAAAAAAATAAAATAAAATATCAAGATAAAGAACATACTTTAGATGCAAAAAAAGTTATAGAATATAATGAAATTAAGGCAATAGTAACAATAACAGGTAGCCCAAAGTTAGTAAAAAAAGAATCCAATATTGTTTTAAATTCTAAAACAATGCTAGCACATTTAACATTAGATAAAAAAATTAAATATTTAGAGTTATTTGATTCTGTAAAAATTTTATACAATAACACTTTGGTATTAAGCGATTATGCATTATATGATTATGAAAATAATATAATAGTAATAGAAAATAAGTTAAATATTTTAAATCCTACTTCTCAAATAATAGCATGCAAGCTTATAATAGATACAAATACAAAAAATAGTGAAATAATACCTTGTAATAATGAAAGAATTGAAGGAACCTATACCAATGAAAATACAGAAGAAACAAAAGAAAATACCAATAAAGATATAAATTAAGGAGCTAAAGTTTCGTGGATTATAAAGAAATTAAAACAACAAATATAAACAAATTTTTTGGTAAAAGACAAGTATTAAATAATGTTACAATTTCCTTAAAAAAATCAGAGGTAGTAACACTTTTAGGACCAAACGGTTCAGGCAAAACAACACTTTTTTATATTATCGCAGGTCTTTTAGCTCCAGAAGAAGGCAAAGTATTTATCAATAATATTGATGTAACAGAACTTCCAATGTATCAAAGGGCAAGATTGGGGTTGGGCTATCTGCCACAAGAAGTTTCTATTTTTAGAGGTTTAACTGTAGAAGAAAATATTGAGGTTATTTTATCATTAAGAATAGAAGATAAAATAGAAAAACAAGAAGAATTAAAAAGATTGCTAGAAGAATTTTCAATCTTTCATTTAAGAAAAAGTAGTGCATTAGCTTTATCAGGTGGAGAAAAAAGAAGATTAGAAATAGCAAGGGCATTAGCAGGAAATCCAGAATTTATTTTATTAGATGAACCATTTGCAGGAGTAGATCCTATAGCAGTAGGTGATTTAAAAAAATTGATTTTATCCCTAAAAAAAAGAAACATAGGAGTTCTAATTACAGATCACAATGTTAGAGAAACATTAGATATAACAGATAAAGCATATGTTTTATATAATGGAGTGTTATTAGCCGAAGGATCGCAACATGAAATTATCAACAATCAAAATGTGCAAAAATTATATTTAGGAGACACTTTTTTATGATGAATATCAAACAATTTTTTAAAAAATTATTGTGTAATAAAAATACTAATAATAAAAATACAAAAAACAATGTAGCAATATTTGTAGTTTATGCAGGAGGACAAGTTAATAAAAAAGATAATAATACTGTTTTATTTAAAAATGATATATTCAAACCCATTTATGCAGGTATTCAATGCGATTTAAATAAATTACCTCTTTAATCAGTTTATAAAGACCCCGTTTATCCAGAATCTTTTTTAAATGCCGATTATATTAAATCTATTATTATAAAAATATAGATAAATTTAAAGATAAAGATTATATAGGATTTTGCCACTACAAAAGGTTTCTTGATTTTTCACATATGTTACAAGGTAACAAGATTAAATTTAACAATCAACAAGAATATCTGAAATATTTTAGTCAAAATACATCTAAAATAATCTCAAATATTAATAATTATTCTATGGTATCTTATGTTCTTCATGAGAAAATACACCCTACACAAAATTTTAATCAATACCATTTAAAAGATTTTTTAAATAAAGATTTTTTACAATATATAAAAATCAATAATCCACAACTTTATCCATCATTCAATCATTATGTAAATAATTTATCCAATATGTATATGAGAAATTTATTTATTATGAAAAAAGATTTATTTTTGGAATATTGTGAATTTATATTTGAACTTGGCTTTTATTTTCTTGAGAATTTAGATATAAAATCTTTAAAATTTTCAGATGTTCCAGAAAACAAATCTGAGATTATGAGAAACAGATTAGTGGGTCATATAATGGAAAGAGCAACATCTTGCTACATTAATTATTTAATAGAAGAAAGAAAAATTAACACACAAACTATAAAATATTTCCATGACCTAGCAAATTAAAATATATAATTATTTATTAGAATCTTCATAAACAATATCAGGGCAAACATCACTATATTCAATTTGAATTGTGCTATGAACTATTCCAAATTTTTCTAATAAAAGTATTTTAACATCTTTTTGCAATTCAGTTATTTCTTTATTTAATAAATTATCATACACACTTATATGAATAGATATAATTTTACTTTTAGCATCAATCATAAATACATGAATATGATGGGCATTTTTAATTTTATTAACAAAAGTTTTTTCTATTATATCTTTTACTTTTTCAATTTTTATATCCTTAGGAGTAGAATTCATTAAAATATTAGCACATTCAACCATAATTTTAACAGAGTGACGAATAAATAAAATAGATATAAAAATAGATAAAACAGGATCAATAATATAAAAATTAGAATATTTTATAAATAAAGCTGCCAAAACAGCAACCAAAGAACCCAGCACATCAGATAAAACATGTAAAAAAACACTTCTCATTACTAAATCAAATTGACCTTTTTTATTAAAAAGCATAACCAAAACCATAACAATATTTACTAAAAGCCCAATCAAAGCAACATAAAACATTTGATTAGAGTTAATTACATCTGGCACAAAAAATTTTTTAATAGATACAACAATAATAAATATAGCAATAACAAGCAAAGATAACACATTAACAAAAGCCATTATTATTTCTAATCTGGTATAACCAAAAGTTTTTTTTGTATTACTTTTTTTAGTTCCAAATAAGATACCAATTAAGGCAAGTAGTAAAGATAAAAAATCACTACTCATATGCATAGCATCGGCAATTAAAAGCATAGATTTAGATAAAATACCATAAACAATTTCTAATGAAGTAAAAGCTCCAACTAAAATTAAAGATATAATAATAGATTGTAAATTTTTCCCAACAGATCGTGTAAAATGCAAAGGACCAATTAAAGACTTAACTCTAGCATCATTATTAATTTCTTTCTCCATATTTTTATTCATCTATTTTTAAAGCTTTAATAAATGCTTCTTGAGGGATTTCTACTTTTCCAAATTGTCGCATTCTTTTTTTCCCTTCTTTTTGCTTATCTAACAATTTTCTTTTTCTACTAATATCACCGCCATAACATTTAGCAGTTACATCTTTTCTAAAAGCGGAGATAGTTTCTCTGGCAATAATTTTTGCTCCAATACTAGCTTGAATAGGAATTTGAAACATTTGCCTAGGAATTAAATCTTTTAATTTTTCACAAATAGATCTACCCCTTCGCTCAGAAGAGGAACGATGCACAATAAAAGATAAAGCATCAACAGGCTCAGCATTTACAAGAATAAGAACTTTTACCAAATCACCAACTTCATAACCTAAAGCTTCATAGTCAAAACTAGCATAACCCTTAGAAACAGATTTTAATCTATCATAGAAATCAAAAACAATTTCATTTAAAGGTAAATCATATTTTAACATCGCTCTTTTCCCAACCCAAGAAAGTTCTACTTGTCTACCTCGTCTATCATTACAAAGCTTTAAAATAGCACCCAAATATTCCTCAGGAACCAAAATAGTGGCACGAACCCAAGGTTCATAAATTTCTTTAATTTCAACGGGTTCAGGCATATCAACAGGGGAGTGTATAGTAATTTCATTTCCATTATTTAATGTAAGTTTATATGTTACAGAAGGGGCGGTGGTTATTAGATCTATATTAAACTCCCTCTCTAACCTTTCTTGAATAATTTCTAAATGTAAAAGTCCTAAAAATCCACACCTAAATCCAAGTCCAAGTGCCACAGAATTTTCTATTTCAAAACTAAAACTAGAATCATTTAAATGAAGTTTTTCCAAAGCTTCCCTTAAATTTTCAAATTCACTACTATCAATAGGAAAAAGCCCAGAAAACACAACAGGAACAGACGGCTTAAATCCAGTTAAAGCTTCTTTAGTAGGCTTAGAATCCTCAGTAATAGTATCCCCAATTTTTGTATCTTTTAAAGATTTAATTGCCGCAGTAAAATAACCAACTTCCCCAGGATAAATAGCATCACATTTTTGAATTTTAGGAGTAAAGTAACCAACATTTTCAATTTGATATACAGCAAAATTAGACATCATTCTAATTTTCATTCCAGGTTTTAAAACACCATCAATCACCCTAACAAGAATCATAACCCCAAGATAAGGATCATACCAACTATCAACTAACAACACTTTTAAAGGTAAATCAATACTACCCTTTGGTGCAGGTAGTTTATGAACAATTGCCTCTAATACATCCTCTATACCAAGCCCAGTTTTAGCAGAGATAAGTAAAGCATTAGAAGCATCAAGCCCAATTACTTCTTCAATTTGATTTTTAACCCTATCAGGTTCAGCAGAAGGAATATCAATTTTATTAATCACAGGAATAATTTCATGGTTATTATCAATAGCTAAATAAACATTAGCAAGGGTTTGAGCTTCTACCCCTTGCGATGCATCAACAACAAGCAAAGACCCCTCACAAGCAGCTAAACTTCTACTAACCTCATATGTAAAATCAACATGCCCAGGGGTATCAATTAAATGAAGTTCATATGTTTCATTATTTTTAGCTTTATAATATAGTCTTACAGCTTGAGCTTTAATTGTAATACCCCTTTCCCTTTCAATATCCAAAGAATCAAGAACCTGTTCTTTCATTTCCCGAAGTTCAAGCCCACCACAGAGTTGAATTAACCTATCAGCTAGGGTTGATTTTCCATGATCAATATGAGCTATTATTGAAAAGTTTCTAATCTTAGAAATATCTTGCATGTATTTTTTCCTTTTATTTTTTTATATTCTATATTGATATATTGAGTTGTATGTTATTTTGTAGAACAAAAGCTTTAATAATATTAAACATTAAATAATTAACAGTTAATAATCCAACCCCCTTAGGAACACTAGATACAAGTAAGCTTTTATTAATTACACTATCAAAATTTACATCACCAACTGTTTTTGTAATCCCATTTACTTCTACTTTATTTATTCCAACATCAAGTATTATAGCATCTTTTTTTATATAGCTTTCATCAATTAACAAAGGAGAACCAACTGCAACTATTAGTATATCCATAGTTTTTGTAATTTCTTTAATATTTTTACTATAAGAATGCAAAACAGTTACAGTTGCATTTTTTTGTAATAGTAACTTAAAAGTTGGCAGTCCAACCAGTAACGATCTTCCTAAAATAGCAACATTTTTCCCTGCTAAATCAATTTTACTTTCTTCTAAAATTTTAATAATTCCAAGGGCAGTGCAAGGAACAAATCCAGTTTTATCCCTATAATCTAACTTTCCTAAATTAATTAAATTTAACCCATCCACATCTTTATTTGCAGCAATTCTATTTGTTATTTTAACACTATCAATATGTTTAGGTAAAGGCATTTGCACAAAAATACCATTAATTAAACCGTTTTCATTTAATTCATCAATTAAATTTAAAATTTCTTTTTCACTAACATTTTCTTCAAGTTCATATATGTAACTTACAATACCAAGATCATTAGATTTTTTTATTTTATTTTTGACATAAATTAACGATGATGGATTTTTTCCAACTATTATAGTGGCAAAGCAGGGCTTTAAATTTTGATTTTTAATTTTATCATTTTCTAAAATTTCTTTACATTTTAAAAAAACATTATTAGCTATTCCATAACAATCAATTTTCATTCCCATTAATTTATAATTCCTTTTTCTTGTAATTTTTCTAATTTTTGTAAAACATTTTTATCCATAATATATACATTTTTATATTTATTTGTTTCACCACTAATTATTTGAAACTTTTTTTTTGGTAAATCAAAAATAGTTGCTA
>JBIIMR010000109.1:0-3669 GCA_044337895.1 Alphaproteobacteria bacterium | reverse complement strand
TTTGGTTATAAAAGTAAAAAAATTATTAGATGATAACAAAGCTAATGATATATGTGAATATGATATTTCTAAAAGAAATCATATTGCCGATTTTGTAATAGTTGCAAGTTGCGATTCTAATAGGCAAATTTTTTCACTCGCTGATAAAGTAAAAAAAGAGTTTAAAAAATATCTACCTAATAAAAATAATCCGCTTGAAGGTATGGAAATGGCAAATTGGGTTGTTGTTGATTTAAATTTTGCTGTTGTTCATTTATTTTTAAAAGAAGTAAGAAACTATTATAAAATTGATGAGCTACTTACTGATAAAAATTAATTAAGGGATGTTTTTAATTGAATATAAGAATAATAGCATCTGGAATAATGAGAGATCCTTTATTTAAAAATTTATATGATGAATACAAAAAAAGATTAAATATTTTAAAGGTTAGCTTAATAGAATTTGATGATAAAAATTTATCTCAGTCTAATATAAATAAAAAAATTTTAGAATCAATAGATGCTAAATCTTATTTGATTATGCTTGATGAAAGAGGTAAAAATCTTTCAACGAATCAGTTGCTATTGGAATTTAAAAAAGGTGCAGATTTATGTAATAACAAAATTGATATTTTAATAGGTGGTGCAGATGGTTTTTTACATGATTACTTTAATGAAGTCCTTGGCAATAAACAAATATTAAAAATATCTTTTGGTTCTATTACCCTTCCTCACATGCTTGCAAGAATAATTTTAATAGAGCAAATTTATAGAATTGAAACTATAATAAAAAATCATCCTTATCATAGAAACTAAAAAATAAATAAATAGAAATGTTAAGGTGTTTTAATTTTATAATAAATGTTATAGAATTAAAATTGATGTTGGAATTAAAATTAAAAAGGATATTCGCACAATGGTAAAAAAACTTGTTTTATGTATATTAGATGGTTTTGGATATAGGGAAGAAAAGGATTTTAATGCGGTTGCATTGGGAAATACTAAAAACTACTATAGATTCTTAAATGAATATAAAAATTCTTTACTTGTAACACATGGTGTTGATGTTGGATTACCTGAAGGACAGATGGGCAACTCAGAAGTTGGACACACTAATATTGGTGCTGGTAGGGTTGTGTATCAAGAATTACCTAAAATTAATAAAGCTATTTTAGATTGCGAATTACAAAAAAATAAACATTTAATTGATTGCAGTATTGATTCTAAAAATAAAAATAAAGCTATTCATATTATGGGGCTTTTTTCCGATGGTGGAGTTCATTCCCATATTAATCACTTCTTATTTTTAGCAGAATTTTTTGGGAATCTATCTAATAAAGTATATTTACATCTTTTTACAGATGGTAGGGATACTCCGCCCATGAGTGCAATAAATTACTTGCCTAAATTAAATGATATCTTAGGTAAATTCTCTAATGTAAAAGTTGCTACTGTGATGGGGAGATTCTATGGAATGGATAGGGATAAAAGAATGGATAGGGTTGAAAAAGCTTATAACTCTATTGTTCTTGCTGATTGTCCTAAAGATAATAATTTAGAAAAAATATTAAAAGATAGTTATGATAATAAAATTTCAGATGAACACTTATTACCTGTTGCTATGGATGATTATTCTGGAATGGTTGATGGTGATAGTGTTATTATGATTAATTTTAGGGGTGATAGAGCTATTCAAATACTAGAATCTTTACTGGATGAAAATTACTTGGGATTTGAAAGGAAAAAATTAATTAATTTTTCATATAAAATTGGGATGGTTCCGTATAATGATTTTTTAGATACAAAAATGACTACCCTATTTCCTAGGGATAACTTAATTAATACAATGGGTGAGGTTTTGGAAAAAGCTAACTTGACTCAACTAAGAACAGCAGAAACAGAAAAATTTCCGCATGTAACAAACTTTTTTAGTGGAGGTAGGCAAAAACCTTTTGTTGGTGAAACTAGAATATTAAATCCTTCCCCTAAAGTTGCAACTTACGATTTAGCCCCTGAAATGGCAGCAAATGAAATATATTCTAATTTAGAAAAACATTTAAAAGAGCAACATCCTGACTTTGCTTTGGTAAATTATGCAAATGGTGATATGGTTGGGCATACTGGATCTTTAGAAGCTAGTATATTGGCAACTTCTACCATTGATGTTATTTTAGGAAAAATGGAAAATATGGCAAAAGAATTGGGGTATATACTTGTTATAATAGCAGATCATGGTAATTGTGAAACGATGTGGGATTATGAAAATAATGTTGTTCATACTCAACATACTACTAATCTTGTAAAAATGATTATTATTAATAATGATGGTAAAATTAGTAATCTTGAAAATGGTGTTTTAGCAGATGTTGCACCTACTTGTTTGGAATTAATGGGAATTGAAAAACCGAGCGAGATGACTGGTAAATCTTTGATAAAAAAATAGTTTTTCGTATTGTTTAAGGTTATTTGGAATTTTGTGTTAAAAAGATTATTATATTTTTTTGTTATATTTTATAGTTTTTTTTCTTGTGAAAATGCTTTTACAGAAGAAAAAGCTTTTATTGCTGCAAATCAAACTGAGATTATAAAAATATCTGAGGAAATCAAACAAAATGAAATTGTTTTAGCAGAAACTAAAATATATATAGAAAAATTTAAAGCAAAAAAGAATAAATTATCCGATTATATTGCTAGATCATCTAACAATGTTGCGATATACTTGATTGCAATTTATAAATTAAAAAAAATTCCTCCAGAGCTTATTTTATTAAAAAAAACATCTACTTTTGAAATGGCAAAAATTAATGTAATTACACAATCTTCTTTGAATTTTTTAATACATGAAATAAAAAATACAATTGAAAAAATGGATGAATTAGAAAAAATACAAAAAGAAATTAATATAAATTATGCAAAATTAAACACTATAAATAATAAATTAAAAAATATGGATGTTGTAATAAACTCTATATTTAATACGGAACAAGAAAATATTAAGCTAATTAATCAACAAAAAAAGTTAAAACAAATTTCTATGAATAGCAAAAATATTGCAGAATTTATAAATACCTTAATTAAAAAAAATAATAGTAAAAAAATTAATAAAGAAGCAAATTTGATGGTTGAAAATAGCAAAAATAAATTTGTTTTTCCTAATACAGGGGTTATTGCTACTAAATTTAAGGTGGATAAAAATTATTTCTTCTCATTTGGAATCACTATCTTATCACAAGAAAATTCTATAGTTGTTTCTCCATTTGATGGAATTGTTCTGTTTGCTGATTCTTTTAAAGAAATGGGAAGCATGGTTGTTATTCAACACTCTGATTCTTATACATCTATTATAATGGGTGACTTTGATATAAAAGTAAAGCCCACTCAACTTGTAAAAACAAATGAAATAATTGCTAAAAATAAAAATAAAATTGGAAATATTTATTTTGAAATACAAAAAGATGGGAAGCCTATTAATCCTGTTTCATTTATGAAAAAATAATATTTTTAGAAAATTGTATAAAATATTCTTTTAGGGTATAATCTAAGCTAAATATAATTTTTCAAATAATGAAAAAATTTAATATAAAAATTAAGGATTATAAATTTGATGGGTAAATATTATAACTATGTAATGTCTTTTACTTTAATTATTGCTTTGGTTTCTGCAATATTGCTAAAAAAATTTTATTACGG
>JBIIMR010000016.1:0-12507 GCA_044337895.1 Alphaproteobacteria bacterium | reverse complement strand
TTCTAATGTTATTGATATTTTTTGTATTAATTTGTTGATTATTGTTGTTTTGGGGGTTCTGTATCTGTTTTAGGCTGTTCTGTTTGGGTTGCTGCGGGGGGTTGTTCTTGTGGGGGTTGTTCTTGTTTTTTAATTTTATCTATTAAACTTTCTGTTTTCTGCTCTTGTGAAATTTTTTTATCTCTGCTAAATTTATAATTAATATCATATAATTTTCCTGTTACAGTAAGTGGTATTTGTAAAATTCCTTGGTTGTTTTTTTCTGGTTTAGCAAGATTAAATAAATCGCTTAGGATTGGAATCTTAGATAATAAAACATTTGCTAACTGAATTGGGATAATTGTGCCTGTTCCATATACTGAATAATCGTTAAAATTAATCTTAGCAATCAGTGATGCTCCCATTAGGGTTCCATTTACTTGTAAAATTGAATCATAGCTATAGTTAAGTCCTTTATAGGTTATGTTGGAATTATTAAAATTAACAAAACCTAAAACAAAAGAATCTAAATTCAAATTACCTTTATGGATAAAATCTCCATCCTCATTATAACTAAATTGTGAAACTCCGTATAAATTACCTCCTGAGATAATTTCACTAATAGAAAATAGCTTTAATAAGTTACCTAAATTATCTATATTAATTACTATGTTATTTTTGTTTTGCAATTTAATTAAAGATAAATTTTCTGAAAAATATCCTTTAAAAAGTAATTCTTTTATCCTACCCTCTGAAATAATATAGGTTAGTACTAAGTTGTCTAAAATGATTCCTTTATTTGATAATTTTGCAACATTGATATGGATATCATAATCATATTGCCAAAAATTTTTCTCAAGCTCTTGTTTTATGTCTAACTTATTAAGATTTACCGAAGTGGGATCTTCATTATCAGTATTTTTTGATATTGAATCTTTTAGGGGTTGATTTGAACTTACTTTGTTTACATCCCTTATATATTTAAAATATCCTGTTAAATCTAAGTAGTCTGCATTTACATCAATAAATTTTAGCTCATCTTTTGTATTTTGATTTACTTTTTTAAAAATTAAATTTAAGTTCTTTACTATGTTGTTAAGATTAAAATTAGTAATTTTATAACTGCTTACCTGTGAATTACTAAAAGATAAATTTATATCCCCTGAAATGTTAGGATTATTTAATGTTATGTTTAGTGTATCTAATAATTTATTATTTAAATTAACAGATATGTTGAAATCTCCGTTTTCTTTGAGTGTTTTTTTATAATTATATTGTGGTAAATCTATAACAATATCTTTTAGATCTCCTTTTACAGTTATATTTTCTTTTTGATTGAAATTTGTTATACCTTCTACTTTAAAAGATGTTTTACCTGAAATGAAGTCTTTTAAAATTTCTGGGAAAAAAGATAAGCTTTTAACTGTTTGGATATCTAAATTTTCTAATGTTATATTATATTTTGATTTAAAATAATTGTTGTTATCTTCTTCGTTTGAAGATAATGTTTTTGTAACAAAGTTATTAACATAGCTATAAAATAATTTATTATCTTGATAATAACCGTAGCCTTCTAAACTTAAAGAATCATCTGTAATACTTAAATCTAAAAAACCTTTTTCTATACCTATTGTCTCTAAAATATTATTAAAAACTAGATCTTTTAATTGTGCGGTAATTTTGATATTTTTTACTTTGGATAAATTAAAATCGTATTCTAGTTTAATATTACTAACTAAATTAGATGAAATATCTAAAGATTTTAACTCATCGTTTACAAGATTTAATGGTTGATTGCTGATAAAATTCAAAGCATCTTTATATATACCATATCCATCGATATTTATACCTAATAAAGATTGATAACCGACTTTTTTAGGGTCTCCATCTTTAATATAGATTGTTCCTTTTGGTGATGTTAGATTCCCTGTAATACCATCTTGATACTCTATAATTAAATCATTTTGACTATAGGATAAAACTGTTGACTTAGCTACAACATTTGGTAATCCTTCAACATAAACCATATCTAAGTCACTAACAAATGATTTACCTTCTAACTTATTGAGAATCAAATTAGAATTTTGAAAAATAAAATCTATAATTAGGGTATTTTTAGTGAAATTTGCTTTGGCAATATTTTTATTTAAATAATTTTTAATATCTTTTAATATTGCATTTCCCCAATAATGAATTATATCATCTTTGGTTAGGTTGTTGATTTCTAATTCAATATGAAATTTAGGATTTTGATAAAAATTTTCAATGTTGACTGTTGATTTAAAAATATTATCATTATCTATTACTATTGATAAATCTTTTATATCCAATCTTTTATCTTTTAAATTTATGCTTATTTTGGATGAAATGCTATTGATATTTGTATTAACCTCTAGTGGAATGATTTCTATCTCACTAGAATTAAAATAGAAATTAGATTCTATATCTATTTTTTCATTATTAAAATATATATTGTTATCTATATTTTTAACTTTTAAATAATTATTTAAAATATTTTTGATTCCTATTTTCCCATCTGTAATATTAAAATTACCTTTTAAAACTTCTATACCATTTTTTAAATGATAGATAAATTGTAAATTAGAATTTATTTTTGAATCTTTGATTTTAATATTTTTTAGAAATGAATCTGATTGTGCATTAAAGTTATTAAAGTTATAGTTATTAAAAATATCAATAATTTCTTTAAGAAAAATATTGTTAACTTTATTGTTAATTACTATTTTATAATTTTGGTATAGCTTAAGATCGGTGGCAATGGATGATTTTTCTTTTTGTGTATCTAAATTGAGATATAATTTACTGTAAATATAATCTTTTTTAAATAAAAGTGATAATTCTGATAAAGTTAAAATATAAGACTTATTTGGTAATTGCAAATTGATAGAAGAATCTGTTATTATGATTGTTTTAAGATCTCTTAATTCTTGGTAGGTATTATTAAAATGATAAATTGCATCGTATATCTTATATTTATTTTTTAACAGATAATTTACAAAACTCTCTTGGTTAAATTTATTAGCTTTATTATCTTTTAATGCGAGTTTTTCTCTATTTGTAATTTTTGGTTCTATTTTTAAATTGTATCTTTGATAATCTTCTATGAGTTTTTGTAAAAAGAAAGAATTGTTTTTTTCTTGATTGATTGATTTGTTGTTAATTGCAATATTTTGTGTATTGGAATTAATAATTTTTTGTTTATCTTTTTTGAGATCTATATTGAGATCTATTCCCCCTATCTCTATATTTTCTAAGATTATTTGTTTTTTAAAAATCAGACTTTTGATGTTTAAACCTATACCTAAATTAGTAAAATTAACTTGAATATCTTGATTGTTATATCTCATGTTATTTAAAACAATAATTGGTTTTTTTAAACTGGTGCTCCACTTTAAATTTATGCTTTCTAATTTAACTTTATTTTGAGTAAGTGATTCTATTTTTTTAGATAAAAAAGAAAATTTAATTTCAAAAATAAAGAAATAAAGTAAAAGTAAAGAAATAAATACAATAGATAATGCTAATGTGTTTAAGAGAATAAACAATATTTTTAAAGATTTTTTTAAAATAGTCATAGTTTTGCAAATACTTCAAAATGAAATTAAGTTATTATATTGTTTGAATAATATATCATAGAAGTTAAAAAAATATCTATTTTACCATCTAAAACATCATTTGCTGCTGAGGTTTGAGTGTTGGTTCTTAAATCTTTTACTAACTTATAAGGATGTAGTATGTATGAACGAATCTGATAACCAAAATCAATGGTTGATTTAGAATTATGAATCTCTTTTTCTTTATTTTTTTGTTCTTGAATTTTAATATCGTGTAATTTTGATTTTAACATTTTTAAAGCTATATCTTTATTGCGATGTTGAGATCTATCTACTTGGGATTGAACTACTGTTCCTGTTGGAATGTGGGTTATTCTTATTGCACTGTCTGTTGTGTTTACATGTTGGCCTCCTGAACCTGATGCTTTAAATGTATCTATTTTTAAATCAGATGGGTTAATAACAATGTTTTCTTGAGTGTTTTCTATTTCTCTATATACTGTTATTGAGGCGAAGCTTGTGTGTCTTTTTCCTGCTGAATTAAATGGTGATTGCCTAACTAATCTATGGATTCCTTGCTCATGTTTTAGATATCCGTATGCATTTTTTCCAATAATTTTAATACTTGCTGACTTTATTCCAGCAATATCTGCTTTTGTTTCTGAAATAATCTCTACTTGATACTTCTTTGAATTCGCCCATTTTATATACATTAACAATAAAAGCTCTGTAAAATCTTGGGCATCTACCCCACCTGCTCCTGATTGTAGCTCTAAAAATACATTGCTTTTATCATCGTTTGTAAAAAGCAAATTAAATTCTTCTTGAATTAAAGAATCATTTAATTCATCAACTTCTTTTTTTAGATCATTTAGAATTTCTGAATCTTCTGCATTGTTAGATTTTGATAATAAATTATATAAATCTAGTAAGCTATTATATGTATTAATAAAATTATTGTATATTGTTATTTTTTCTTTTAATTTAGAAATATTTTTATTAATTTCAATTGATTCTTTAGAGTTTGTTATACTAGATAAATTTGTTATTAAATCATTGTAATTGATAACACTTTTATCGTAGTCAAAGTAACACCTGTAAATTAGATATTTTTTGTAAAATATTTTGAAAAATATCGTCCAAGATAATATGTTGCTCCCTTTATTAGTAAATTTCTACTTCGTTAGAATTTGATTCTATATTTGAATCTGGTTGATTTAAATTTGGAGTTAAATCGTCTGTATCTTTAAACACTTCTTGTATTTCAAAACTATTTTCACTGTCTATTTCTTCATTTTTGTTTGGGAAATTTCCTGTTTTATAATCAATAATTTTTATTTTTATTCCCGATGGGACTGGGAAAGGTATTTTATCATACTTAATTAAAGCCTTTTTCATAAAGCTTTTAAAAATTGGGACTGCTAAACTCGTTCCTGTGGCATAATCTCCTAAGCTTTCGGGTTCATCATAGCCAATATAAATACCTACAACAATTTCTGGTGTAAAACCAATAAACCATGCATCTTTTGAATCGTTTGTTGTTCCTGTTTTACCTGCAATTTCATAGCCTTTTATTTTTGCTCCAATTGCAGTTCCTCTTTCTACTGTTCCTTGTAACATGTTAACAATTTGATAAACATCTTGTGAATTATAAATTTTTTCTGTCATTTCTGCAAATATTGGAACATGTAAACTTTCATCATAATTTATTCCATTACAATAATTACAAATATTTTTTGTGCTTTTATAGGAATATGTATTGTCTCTTTGTTGTACACTTAAAATTAAATTACTATCCACTAAATAACCTAAATTAGAAAGCATTGCATATGCTCTTACCATTTTTAAAAGACTTGTTTCTTGTGATCCTAATGAACCTGATAAATCATTAATTTTTTTATCATAAATTCCAAAAGTTTGTGCTACAGATGAAATATAATCTAAGCCTACTCTTTCTGCAACCCTAATTGTTACTAGATTACGAGAATATTCTAATGCATTTCTAAGGGTAACATAGCCATTATACTTGCCTAAATGATTTTTAGGTTTCCATTTGAGATTGTCTGTTTCTGAAATAAAAGGAGCATCTAAAAATAAATCATTAGGTTTTATACTATTACTTAATGCTGATAAATATACAAAAGGTTTAAAAGATGAACCTGGTTGACGGAAAGCTTGGGTAACTCTATTAAATTCACTCAATGCGAATGAATAACCTCCTTGCATAGCTAAAATATTACCATTTTTACTATTCATTACTAAAATAGCCCCATTAACCTTTGGTATTTGTTTTAAAAAATAGACTGTTTTTTCTACTAACTGTTTTTTACCTTTAAACTTAATTTTTTTAGAAATATTTTTACTATCTAAAATAATTAGATCTCCTTGATGTAAGCTGTGGGTTAGATCTTGTAAAATTCTTTTTGGTTTTTCTTTCTTTTTTAAAGGTAAAAATGGATTATAAGCCCATTTATTATCTTCTAGAATTAAAGATATAATATCTCCATTTGCTAATAAAACTTGTGCGGTTTCTTTTTCTATAGTAACAACTAATCCTAATTTATAAGGAACTACTTTTTCTTTAAAATTGATGTAAGTTGGATTTTTTTTAAGAATAAATAATAAATTTTTTATAATATCCTTTGAAATAAATGCTGAATTATTTTCTATTTTAAGGGATTCTAAATTAATATTTGTTAAAGCACCTCTGTATCCTAATTTTTTATCAAATGCTTCTATTCCTTCCCTTAAAGAATCGTATGCTAGTTTTTGTAAATCATAATTGATAGTTGTTTTAATGGTTAGTCCGTCTGCGTATATAGAATCATAGCCAAACTTTTGAATCAGATCTTTTCTTACTTCTTCTACTGCATAACTAGCTATGAAATTTTTTAAATTTTCTCTTTGGTATAAAATTATAGGTTCTGATATTGTTTTTTTAAACTGTTCTTGTGTAATTTTACCATCGGTATACAATCTTTCTAGCACCCAATCTCTTCTTTGTTTTGAAGCATTGTAATTTACTTCTGGATCATACTTTGAGGGAGCTTTTGGAAGTGCTGCTAAAAATGCTACTTCTGCTAAAGTTAAATCGTTTAGGGGTTTATTAAAATAATTTAAAGCTGCAATTGAAACTCCGTAGCTACTTTTTCCTAAATAAATTTTATTTAAATAAAGCTCTAAAATTTTATCTTTAGAATAATAACTTTCTATTTTATAAGTTAAAAAAGCTTCTTTGATTTTTCTTGTAATGGTTCTTTCATTGTTTAATAAAAAATTCTTTACAACTTGCTGGCTAATTGTAGAAGCTCCCTCTATATTTTTGCCTGTTACAATTGATGTTAAATTTTTTAAAGAAGCACGAACAAGTCCTTTATAATCAAATCCTGAATGGTGGTAAAAATTTTTATCTTCTGCTGAAATAAAAGCATTTTTTAAAATTTCTGGAATATCTTTTCCTAAGGTATAATATCTTTTTTCTTTTGCTAATTCTGATAAAATGTAACCATCTTCTGTATAAACTCTTGTTATTAAAGCTGGTTTGTAGTCTGCCAATTCTTTATAATCTGGTAAATTATAAATTTGATACGAAAAATAAATTACAAATATCAATACAACAAAAGAAAATAAAAAAAAGAAATTACTTTTAGCAAATCTTAATGATGGTTGAAATTTTTTTAAAAAAATAAAAACTTTATAATCATTGATTTTTTTATTATTAAAAAATATATTTGTAACTTTTTCTACTTGATTACTTAATTTATCATTAGTATTTTTATCTTTATTGTTATTAATATTATTAGGATTCGTATATTCTTCTTTACTATGTTTTTTTTTTGCAAGAGTTATTTGATTTAAAAATGTAAAAAATTTATGTAAATAATGATTCGCAATTAAAAATATAAATGAAATTATAAATATAATAAAATATATGATAAATCTAATATAGTTCATTGTGATTATCTACCATAACTCTATCTAAGGCTTTTGAGTTAATTTCTTTTTTTCCCATAAATAATTTTGAATTCCTTTAGAGATACTTTTAGCGATCTTTAATTGTTCTTCAGAAATCAAAAGTCTTTCTGTATCTTCTTTGTTAGATAAAAAACCTAACTCTATTAATACGGATGGTATATCACTTGATTTTAAAACTATGAATCCTGCTGATCGAACTGGATTTGCCAAGACCGGGATATATTTTGATACTTCATCTAATAAAGTATTTGCTAAAAATATAGAATCGTTTATCTTCATCCTTTGTGATAAATTAATCAAAATTCTTTTTACATCCTCATTATCTTGCTCTAAATCTATTCCTGCGGTTGCATCTGAATTATTTTCTTGAGTAGCTAATAATTGTGTTTGGGCATCTGAGGCTTGTTCTGATAGTGTATAAATTGATAAACCTGATGATTTTTCGTCGGAAGATTTATCTGCATGGATTGAGATGAATAAGTCTGCACTAAAATAATTGGCCCATAGGGATCTATCTTGCAGAGGAACATAATAATCTGCTGATCTTGTAAGAATCACAGAAATTTCTTGATTTTTAGAAAGTTCTTCTTTGATTAATTTTGACACAGATAAAACTAAGTCTTTTTCAAATATATTTGAAGATGAAGCTATTGCACCTACATCTTTTCCTCCGTGGCCTGCATCTATAACAACAACTACTCTTGAATTATCTGAATCTTGTTTTAATGGAATTGGATAATCTGATTTAGAAAGATAAGATGAAATTTTATTTTTGATTAAATTATTCTTAGATTCTTCTCTTGCTTTTTTTTCCGAATCTTCTGTTTCATTATAAAAATTTTTATAATAATTTGGATCATTAGAAGAAACTAGAACACTACTATTTAAAGCATAACTTACTGAATTTGATTCTTGTAAATCAACAACAAAATCATAACTGTTATTTTCTAACTTATATAAAAAAACCTTACGGATCATGACAGGACTAGATAAATCTAAAATAACCCTTAAACTATCACTATCAATATTTCCATGCCTTATATTTTTAACTAAATTACCTTTTATTTTTTCTGGTAACTTTAAATCATCTATATCCCAACTATATGGATTTGGAATATCAAACATCATTCTAAATGGGAAGTTTAATATTTTAATATCTGTTTGAAAAGATTGGCTAACATTAAAGGTAAGCCTTGTAATGTTACCTAACTTTTGAACATCTATTGATTTTACTGTTCCACCACGATTTACTGGATTAGCATCTTTTTGGTTAATTTTTTCGTCTTTTATAGTACCTGGAATAGAAACTTTTACAGAATTTTGATTTGTTGTAATTGAATTTTTTAAATCTGGTTCTTGATTGACTGCCAAAACTAAATTAACTGAAAAAATAATCCCTAAAATAGATGTTTGTATTAACCTAATAAAAAAGTTCATAGAAATAAGCTCACACTAAAATTTAACAATAGTAACAATATATAATAACATTAATTAATTATATAATATCAAAAATACCCCAAAAAATCATTACCAATAAAATGTAATTTTTTTAAAATAATATAATAAGGTTATATTAAATTTATATTAAATTTTTATTAAATAAAAGCAAAAAATTTAATTCTAGTTATTACAATAAAAAATTTTAGTATATTTTTATTATCTTCTGTGTTAGTATATTTTTAGGTATGGAAAGTATTGTAGCTTTTTAAAGTGGATTTTAATCCTTTTGTTATAAATTATATTTTTAGATACTAAACCCGCCTATTAGAAGTATTTGAAATTAGTGTTTGCAAGTAAATTGAACCCATAGCATATTGTTAATTCTGTTCATTGGCAATTTATTTGTAATAATATGTTAAAATTTTAGAATTAGTTAAAAATTAAATAAATTTCTTTATAAAGTTTAAGGTGGTTGTTACACAGAATAAATAATTATTATTTTAATTATTTATTTTTTTAGCATTATAAAGATTAGAGAGTTTATTTTATATTATTTATTCTATATTCTTATTAAAACTAGTATTACTAAAATGTTCACCTTTAATCTGAATGTGTAAAAGTGAATGTGTAAAAAAATTTAGCTTGTAATATTAACTATATTAATGTTTGATAGCTATTTTGTAGTTAAAATTTCATTTAAAAAATGTATTTTAGTAGAATACTTTTACTTTTGGCAACGGATAAAAAATAAAGAATTTTGTAAAAAATAATTACCAAAAATTGCAGATTACTTACTTAAAAAATTTAGGAGAATAAAA
Organism: Alphaproteobacteria bacterium; assembly: GCA_044337895.1. Classification (GTDB taxonomy): domain Bacteria; phylum Pseudomonadota; class Alphaproteobacteria; order WRAU01; family JBIIMR01; genus JBIIMR01. The sequence continues at coordinate 2,720 of JBIIMR010000016.1, read as the reverse complement.
ATTAGATGGCAAAAAAAATATTAATAGACTCTTCTCATATAGAAGAAACAAGAGTTGTTGTGTTAAAAAATGAAAATATTTGTGAATATGATTTTGAAATAAAATCTAGGCAAGATTTTAAAGGAAATATATATTTAGCAAAAATTACTAGGGTTGAGCCTTCTCTTCAAGCTGCTTTTGTTGAATACGGACAAGATAAACAAGGTTTTTTACCATTTAATGAAATACATATAGAATATTTTTCATTGGAAGAAAAAGAAAAAGAAGAGCTTAGAAAAAAAGAATATGAATATAGGGAATTTGTTAAAAAGAAAAAACAAGAAAGACAACAAAATAATGATAATTCTAGCAATAAAGAAAATCCATCTGAGAAGAAAGATTTTAATAAAAATATTGAGGTGGAAAATGAAAAAAATGATGGTGAAATAATATTTGATAGTAGCAATATAAATCAAACTAAGGATTTAGATGTTGATGTTGTTGAAGAAAAAGATGATTCTATTAAGTTATTATTAGATACTGAAAATGATATAAAAATAAATACAGAAGAATCACTTGCAATAGAAAATGAATCTAATAACAGTGAAGAAACTGAGATAATAGAACTGTTAGATGAAGCATTTGAGGAAGAAAAATATAAAAAAGAAGTAGAAAGTTTAGGCTCTAGATATGGGTATAAAATTCAAGATGTTATAAAAAAAGATCAGTATCTTCCAATTCAAATAGTAAAAGAAGAAAGGGGTAATAAAGGAGCGTCTATGACTACATATTTATCTATCCCTGGTAGATATTGTGTTTTTATGCCTAATACACATTTTGATGGTGGAATCTCTAAAAAAATTAATAATAGTGAAGATAGATTGAAAATTAAAGAAATAATACAATCTTTGGATATTTCTTTGGATCAGAATATTATAATTAGAACTGCAGGTGCGGATAAATCTTTAGAAGAAATAAAGTCTGATTATAATTATGTAAAAGTAATTTGGAATACAATGCAAAGTCTTTTAAAAGATAGCAAACACCCTAAATTGCTTTATGAAGAAACAAACTTGATTAAAAGAGTTATTCGTGATTTTGTAACTAAAGATGTAACAGATATAATTATTGATAGTGAAGAAGATTATAAAATAGCTATAGACTTCGCTAAATCAATAGCTCCTGATATAGTTTCAAAAATAAAAAAGTATGATTACAATGGTAGTTTTGTTTCTATATTTCAACAATTTAAAATAGAAGAAGAGGTAAATTCTCTTTATAGTCCTGTTGTTCATTTGAGGTCTGGGGGATATCTTGTTATTCATCCTACGGAAGCTTTAATGACAATTGATGTGAACTCTGGAAGATATAAAGGTAAACATAATGTAGAAGAAACAGCTTTAAAAACTAACTTAGAGGCAGCTTATGAAATAGCTAGGCAAATTAAACTCAGGGATATTGGTGGGTTAATTGTTATAGACTTTATTGATATGGAAAATTTAAAAAACCGTAACACTGTTGAAAAAAGAATGAAAGAATCTGTGAAAGATGATAAAGCGAGAATACAGATAGGACAAATTTCTCAATTTGGATTGTTAGAGCTTTCTAGGCAGCGAATTAAAACTTCTCTTGTTGAAAGAAGCTTTAATGTATGCGATAAATGTTTGGGTATAGGGTATGTTAGACCTGTAGAATTAAGGGCTTTACAAATACTTAGAAATCTTTATTTAAAAGCTGAAAAAAATAAATTTGAAGGTTCTAAAATTATTATTAAAATGCCAACTGCGGAAGCTTTTTATATTCTTAATCAAAAAAGATATCATATTAATACATTGGAAGAATTGATTAGGGCAAATATTAAAATTGAATGCGATGACAATATGGGCTTTCCTTTTTATGAAATATTAGAAGATGTTTCAATAAATAAAAATGTTCCTGAGGCGGTTAGTTTACTTGAAAAAGAAATTGAAACATTTAAAAAAGATAATAAAAATAGAATATTTAAAAAAGATTTTAAAAATAAGTTTAATAAAAATAATAAAAATACAGATTCTGTTATGATTAATGATTCTAATAATGATAAAATGAAAAATGATAATAATGAAATTGAAGGTGAAGTAAAAAAAGATAAAGAAGAAAATTATAAATCAAATACAAGGTCTTATAAAAATAATTATCATAATAAAAATAAAAAATTTGGCAGAAAATTCAATAAAAATGAAAGTCAACCAAAGGAAGTTGTAAAAGAAAATGATAAACCTTGGTTTAAAAAGATTCTTGGATTGTAAACAATTATTTATATTTTTTGTTTTCTTATGTTTGATACTTCAAGCAAAATTTTCTTTTGCTAATGGTGGTATATCTATTGTAAAAGATGTTGAAATTGAAGATTATATTAGGAATATATCTGATAATATTTTGACTAATGCTGGTATTTCACCTGATTCTGTTAATTTTTATTTAGTTGAAGATAAATCTATTAATGCTTTTGTAGCTTTAGGGCAAAATATATTTGTTCATACTGGATTAATTTCTATGGCAGAAAATTCTAATGAATTTGCTTCTGTGATAGCACATGAAATTGGACACATTGCAGGGGGACACTTAATTTTAGGTGAACAATTTAGGGAAAAGACTCAGGCACTTGTTTTTGCAGGGCTTGCCTCTGGAATTATTGCAGGGCTTGCCTCTGGCGGTGCTTTACTTGGGCTTACTGAAGCTTTGACAATTGGTTCTATTAA
>JBIIMR010000015.1:0-12529 GCA_044337895.1 Alphaproteobacteria bacterium | reverse complement strand
ATATTTTGATGCAAAAATTACTGGTAATCTTAAGGATTTATTAATGCTTTTTGAAGGTAAAATAGATGGAGATGCTGCTTTTTTTTCTCAAAAACTAAAAATAGAAGGGAATACTACATTAATTCTCAAAATTAGAAATGCTATAGATAGTGAAGAAATTGATATTTTAAAAGACTTCTCTGAATCTTTATTTCTGTTTGATAAAGCTTTATATAAAATACTACAAAAAAGTTTAAAAAAATATAATAGTATAAACGATAAAATAATTTTTATTTTTGAAACCATTATAAGTAAAAATATGGATATTGCTAAGTATAATTCGTATAAAATCTATGAATTGGAAGAAAGTTTAAAAAGAATCGAAAAAAGATTAAATAAAAATGTTCGGGGTGATATTAGAAAAAAAAGCGATTACCTCCCTAAAGATGTAAATAGTTATAAAGATGATAATACTAATAAAAATATAGAGGAAAATGATGATGGGTATGTATGATATGGAATTAATTTGCCCTGCGGGAACACTTGCTGGATTAAAAGTTGCAGTTAATGCAGGTGCGGATGTTGTGTATTGTGGGTTTAACAATGAAACAAATGCTAGAAACTTCCCTGGGCTTAACTTCTCTAAAGAAGAAATGAGAGAGGGTATTTTGTATGCTAAAAAACATAATGTAAAAGTTTTTATAGCAATTAATACTTATCCTAGGGCAAATAATGTTGGTGTTTGGGAAAAAGCAATTGATGATGCTTATGAATGTGGAGCTTATGCAGTAATACTTGCTGATATTGGGCTTTTAGATTATGCCAAAAAATATGGTGATAAAATGAGAAGGCACTTATCTGTGCAAGCAACTGCATCTACGAAACAGTCTATATCTTATTTTGTAGAAAACTATGGGGTTTCTAGGGTTGTTTTACCTAGGGTTGTGAGTGTTGATACTATTAAAGATATAGCTCAAAATGTTTCTGTTGAATTAGAAGTTTTTGTTTATGGAGGTCTTTGTGTAATGGCAGAGGGAAAATGTTCTCTTTCATCTTATGTAACTGGTCTTTCTCCTAATAAAGAAGGTGTTTGCTCTCCTGATTCTTTTGTAGAGTACCAAGATACAAATAATGGATTACTAAGTAAATTAAATGGGAGTGTTATTAACTCTTTTCATAAAAACGAATCCCCTGGATATCCAACTATATGTAAAGGAAGGTTTATAGCGGATTCTGTACCTTCTTATTTATTTGAAGAGCCAACTTCTCTTAGTATTGTTAATATGCTTCCTGAACTTGCACAAGCTGGGGTAAAAGCATTGAAAATTGAGGGAAGGCAAAGAAGTAAATCATATGTGGATAAAATTGTAAGATCATTTAGAAAAGCATTGGATGATATTAACAATGGCAGAGAATTTGATTCTAAAGATTTAATTGAAATGGCAGAAGGAAACACTGAAACAACAGGAGCTTATGTAAATAAATGGCTGTAAAAGAAAATTTTATAGAAAAAACACAAACATATAAATTAACATTGGGTCCTTGTTTATTTAATTGGACTGTTAATGATTGGCGAGATTTTTATTTTATGATAGCAGATGAAACTTCAATTGATGAGGTTTATATTGGGGAAGTTGTTTGTTATAAAAGAGAGCCTTTTTTTATTCCTGCTATTGAAGAAGTTGTGAATAAACTAAATTCTTGTGGGAAAAAAGTTATATTTTCTTCTTATTATTTAATGCTTGGGGAAAGGGAATTTAATTCTGCAAAATACTTTATAGAAAAGTATCCGAATAATTTGTTTGAAGTGAATGATGTTGCATCTTTAGAACTTTTAAATAATAAAAATCATATTATTGGGATGGGTGTAAATGTTTACAATGAATCTACTTTAAAAACTCTAATAAAAAAAGGTGCGGTTAGGGTTTGTTTGACAGGTGAAATAGATAGGAAATCTATTAAAATTTTGGCAGAAAATAATTCCGGAGAAACTGAAGTTCAAGTGTTTGGAAGACTTCCTCTTGCTATATCTACTAGGTGCTACCATGCAAGAATACATGGCACGGGTAAAAATGGATGTGGTTATGTTTGTGAGCAAGATTACAATGGGAAATCTTTAAAAACATTAGATAATAAAAATTTTTTAGCGATTAATGGAACCCAAACTATGTCTTACTCCTATGTAAACTTAATTGCCGAATTACAAGAATTGATAAAAATGGGTGTGAATGTATTTAGAATCTCTCCTCATCACTTTACCAATATGAAAGAAGTTATTTTATCTTTTAAAATGTTCCTAGATGATAAAATATCCTTAAATGAAGCAATTATAAAAATTGAAAAATCAGTAGATAAAGATGTTGAATTCTCTAATGGCTTTTATTATGGTAATGCAGGCAGAACATATAAAAGTTTAACTGTTGAGTAAACTGTTATTATTTGACTTTTATTAAATAGATTGAATCATTTTTAGATTTTAAAATTATATCATTTTTATTGATTTGGGAAAAAAAATCAATATTTTGTAAGATTTGTAAAATTAAATACTCTTGTTTTTGTATGTTCTCCTCAAAGCAAATTTTGCGAGTTGTTACTATATTTTTTAATGTTACACTACCCTCTTTTTCAGTATAAAAACCTTTAAAAAAATTACACCCACTATATCCATTAAAACTATTATCTTTGGTAAAAGAAATAAATATATCCTTTTTATCTGCAATAACAACAACCTCTTTATTTATTGTAGATAATTTATAAACTTTGTTTGCTAAAAAAGACTCTTGTGTGTGCCCTATCTTAATAAATAAAAATAAAAATATCAATATATGGATATTTTTTTTGAAAATTATAGTTTTAAATTCTAGCATTTTAAACTCCGATGAATTATAATTTTTTTATAATATAATAATATATAAGTATTAAGAAAGTATATAATATGTCTAGAATAATTGCTATTAGTGGCTCCCACGGGGTTGGAAAAACAACATTAGTTAAATCTATAAAAACAACATTTAATTTGGAAAATAATACACAAAATGTAAAAATATTTAACGAAATAAATACAAACCTTTTTAATTTAGGGCTTGCTTTAAATGGTGTTTCTTATGATTTTGATGAAATTATGTTTTCTCAAAAAAAAGCTTTTGATTTGGGTTTAGAAATTGCTCAGTATTATTTTCATAGAAATCATGACAAAAGGGTTATACTTTTAGATAGATCATTTATTGATACATATATATATACTAAATACTTCTTAGAACAAGAGGAAAGCCAGATACAAAATTATAAAAAAATGTTAAATGAAATGGAAAAAAAATGTTTAGAAAACTTAGATAAAGTTTATCATATCCTACTACTTCCTCTTACAACATTTGATGGTATTAATGAAAGAATGTCTATTAGTGAGCAAAAACTAATATGGGATGAATTTGTTTTATTCTTTAATAAAAATGATCACAATGAAAAAAATCATACTATATCACCTTGTATTAAATTAGAAGATAGAGTTGAATATTTAAAGAAAAAAATTATTAAAATATTAAATGAAAAAGATGATTTAAAAAACAGCTATAACTTTAAAATTGCCACTGAAAATGTTAATTAATTTAATTCCAAATAAAAAAAATAAAAAATAAGAAGCTTCTATGAGTGTTTTCCATACACTTTTGTAATCTACCACTACTTGACTTGGGGAACTCCATTTTTTGATATTAGGTATAAATATTGGAACATTTTTTTGATACATTTTGTAATCATCGCCAAACTTGTTAAGCAAAAAATTTCCCTCGTAGGTAATAACATTATAATAGTAAAAAGCAAAAAATACTAATCCAACTACAACAAAAGTTATAATTCCTGTAAAAATTAATACCCCTAAAAAACCAATAAAAGAGAAAAAATATAAAGGATTTCTTGTAATAGAATACATACCATAATTGATAATTTTTTGATTCTTTAGGTTACCTATAAATATACTGCTAAATATCCTGCCTACCATACCTATAAATACAAGCATAATTCCTAAAGATTCTGTTAAAAAATTATACAAAGGATTGTTAATTGTTGGGCTAATAAAAAAAATCGCTAATAGTGCTAATACTGAAAAAAACTGGGAAATATAAATTCTTTTTTTTGCTAAAAAACTCATTTGAAATACAAAACCTTTCTATAATAATTTTATCATAATAATTATATATTAGCATATTATTTTAAAATAATTGGTTAAAAAATATGATAATGAAATATTTTATATAATTTTAATTTTGTTTAAGGTAAGATATTAAATATATATCATTAAATAATAATTTATCTTTAGATTGTGCTATATTTATTTGATATTGTGAAATAATCATTTAGGTGTTACTATTTTATGTATTTGAATGGTAAATGTATAAATGAATTTAAAGAATATGAGGAGTGTTATAATAAAATGATTAAGAACGGTGTAAATCAAATAATAAAATTATCTTTTGTAATGCTAATGGGGTTATTAGTATATTCTTGCGGTAATAAAGATAAAATTAAACTCGAAGCAATTACAGAATGTTTTTACCCTGATTCTCCAAAGGATAAAGCTCCTCTTTGGGTTTGTGGTGCAGAAGTAGAAGGGATTGAAGTAGCTGCTGTTGGCTACTCTGAAAAATCTAATGCTGGATTAAATTTTATGCAACAACAAGCTTTAGCTAATGCTAGGGTTTTACTAGCTCAAAGATTTAAAGTAAATATAGAAAGTTCAGTTGGTGAGTTTATAGAATCGCAAAAAAAATATGATGATGAATCTAAAATGAAAGAAACTGTAAAAAATGTTGCATCCCTTGTAAACAAACAAATTACAGATGAAAGTGTTTCTGGTGCAAAAATATATAGAACTCAAATTTCTCCTACTGGGGGCATGTTTGTTCTTATAGGGTTGGAAAAAGCAACATATGATTTGAATGTAAAAAATTCTTTAGAAAAAGAAAAAATTAAGATTCAAAATATGTTGAATGATTCTTATAAAAATGATGGTTCTACTAAAAATACAAATGAAAATACAACTAAAGAAATGGATGATACTGAAAAACTAAAATCTTTAGAAAAAATTGTTAATGAAACTAAAAAACAATAATAAGAATGAACATGCTTGCTAAATTTTCTGCTAGATTGTTTTTAATAATTTTATGTCTTTTTTTTATTAGTGGATGTAAAACATTTAAAAACTATAATAACAGTGTATCTACTTATTATAAAAATTTAAAGAATGGTAATACAAACTCTTTAAAAAATGATTTAAAAAAGTTAGAAAAAACTAAAGATTCTGATTCTGATTTTTTACTTGCTATGGAAGAATATGGTAAGTTAAATTTTATAATTGGAGATTTTGACGAATCTTTTAAGGGATTTAGCAAAGCTGTTGAATATTATAATATTTTAGAAGATAAAGCAAAAATTGAGTTATCTAAACTGTCTCAGAATGCTGTTTCTGCTACTGTTTTAAATGATAGGAGTATTAGGTATGATGGTTATAGATATGAAGAATCTATGGTTCATCTTTACCTTTCTTTGATTTATCTTAGTAGAAATGATATTGATTCTGCGATGGTTGAAGTAAGAAAAAACACTGATATTCAAAAATTTATTGAAGATGATAATCAAAATAAAATAGCTAAAGCTTTGGAAGAAACTGAAAAAAATAAATATGTTGAAAATACCAGTGAAGCAAAAAATATATTTGCAGAAAATAGAGACATTCTTTCACAATCTAAAGAAAAATTTTTAAATTCTTATGTATATTACATCTCTGGAATAATAAGGGAAATATATAAGGATAATAATTCATCTTATATAGATTATAAAAAAGCATTTGAAAGCTCCAAAGATAATCCTTCTTTAATAAAAGATCTTTTAAGATTGTCTAAAATTTATGATCCTAGCTATTATAGGGAATTATTGCGAAGTTATAGTTTATACAACAATAACAATGAAATAGATAATTACTACTCTAAAAAAACTATTTTAATAATATATGAAAAAGATTTTATCCCAAGAAAACAGGAATTTAAGCTAAATCTTTTTGTTGTTGATGGAAATTGGATTTCTTTCTCTTTACCCTACCTAGAAACACCAAAAGAAATATTAAATAACAGTGTAGATATTAAAATTAAAATGGAAAATGGAGATAGTGCACTAACTAAAGTGGATTTATTAACAGATGTTTCTGAAATAGCTAAGTTTAACTTTGCTGCTGATTTTCCATTAATTGTTGCTAGATCTATATCTAGGGCAACTGTGAAGGCAACTGTTAATCAGGCAAAAAGAAGAAATAATGACTCCCATGGCAATAATGCTAATATTGGGCTTGCTGTTGGCAGTGTTTTGATGAATCTTGCAGAACATGCTGATTTAAGGATTTGGACTTCTTTACCTAGGGCGGTTTATATAAAAAAAATAAACTTTGATCAAGATGTGGAAGAAATAATTCTAGGTAATGTAATTGTCAAAATTCCTAAAATAAAAGAAGGTAATATCTTAATACTTTATCTGGTAGATTATAATAATTATATTTATTCTTATAATCTTTATAATGGAATAAAATAAAAAATGAAACTTGAATCAAAAAGGAGATAGAAAAATGTTGTTAAAAAAAATCAAATTGTTAATATTGTTAATTGCAGGAATTGTAATGTTGAGTGCTTGCGGTGGAACAAAATCTGGATATCAAAATGTAAGCGATAATAAGGTTGCTAGCAATTTTTCGCCTATGGATCAAAAACTACTTATTGAACAGCTTGCTGAAAAAATTAAAAATGATCCTCAATTAAAAGCTGAAGTTGGTAACGATAGACCTGCACTCTTAATTGATGTTGTAAAAAATAAAACATCTGAGCATATAGATACAGAAGCTATAACTGATACTTTAAAAATCAATATCAATAAATCTATGCTTTTTAGTATAATATCTAGGGAAAGAAATGATTTATTATTAAATGAACAAAAATTAGCTCAATCTGGGCTTTCTGATAAGGATAAAGTTGCACAACTTGGAAAATTATTTGGTGCTAAATATGTTTTATATGGTTCTTTTTCATCTATTACTAATATGGTAAATTCACAAAAACAAACATATTATAAACTAAACCTATCTATTCTAAATATAGAAACAGGACAAGAAGTATTTATTGATGAAGCTGAGCTTAATAAAATTAGTAAAAAATCTATGTTTTAAGTAATAGAGGTAAGTATTTATGATTAATAAATTTATAAGAATCCAAGTAATTGGGTTCTTTATTTTTACAATTTTATTGTTAGGTAATGTATATTCTAACAGTGAGGTTTTTTTGAAACAAGAGGCAACTGGTGAAAATATTGAAAAAGCAAGAGCTAATGCACTTGCTTTACTTTCTCAAAATTTTTTGGTGTTTGTAAAATCGGATTTTGAATCTAATATTTCTGTAGAAAATAAAAAAGTAGACTCAAAAAGTAAAAACAATATAGATATAAAAACTATTGGGCTTTTTAAGGGTATTAAATTTATTAATGAAAAAAAAGTCAAAAAAAATATATTTACCACAACTGTTGTTTTTGATATAGATTCTTATAATCAAACCAAAGAATCTCTTGTTAACTATATTGAAGACAATAAAAATATTAATATGTCTAAATATGCAATATCTTTGCAAAAAGAAAAATTATTGTTTTTAATTGCGGTGATGGACTTTGGTAAAACTAAAAATATTGCAATAGATGAAAATGAATATAAGAATCTAATAGCATACTCTAAAAAACTTACTTTAGAATCATCTAATATGGCAAAAATTACATTTAATATTAATGGAACTAAAAATGTAGATGCTATACTAATTAAAATTGCTGATAAAGAATATAAAAATATGGAAACTGTTTATTTAAATAAGGGTAAATATGTTTATTCAATAAATAACCCTCTTTATTTATTGGTGGAAAATACAATTGAAGTTCAAAATGAAGATAAGAAGCAAATTGATATATTTTTAGAAAAAAATATGAATAAAAAATTACCCGTAAAAATTGTTGTTGATAGTTTGTGCAGTGATATTAATAAGGAATCTATTGTTGATGAATTTAAGAATGTAATAGGTAAACATCAATTAATTTTGGATGTAAAATCTAATAAAAGTATAAAAATTGCTATTTCTGGTTGCTCTGAAAATAAAATTAATGATAAATTTTCCACATACAACATGATTGTTAAATACTCCATTGTGGATAGGATGGAAACAAAATATATTGTAGCAAAAGAAATAAAAAAAGTTGTTGATAATAACTTTAAACAAGTTGGTATATTTACAAATCAAGATGTATTTGAAAGTATGGACGAAATGTTGAGTCAACTTTTAAATGGTGAAAATATTGAATTAATAAAATAATTTTTACTTTTACTTATTCAAGTCTTTTTTTATAACTTTCTGTTAATATAGAACAAGCTGAATTACCGATGCAGTTTGTTGTTGTTCTAATCATATCAAATATTCTATCTACTCCGAAGATAAGTGCCAAACCCTCTAATGGAATATTAGCTGAAACTAAAACAACTACCAATAAAAGTGATGGTCCGGGAACTCCTGCTGTTCCTATTGCTCCTAATACAGAGGTTATAACTATTAAAATGTAAGTATTAAATGTTAAATCTATATTAAAAATATTTGCAAAAAATATTGTTGTTACTGCATAAAAAATTCCGTTACCATTCATGTTAATTGTTGCACCTAAGGTTAAAACAAAGGATGAAATCTCTTTACTAACACCCATTTTTGTTGATGATTCTATATTAATAGGTAGGGTTGTTAATGATGATGCGGTGCTAAAGGCCATTAACTTGACTGGTAAAGTATTTTTTAAAAAATTAAAATAACCTACCCTACTGAATAGTTTAACTAAAACGGATAAAAATCCGTATATATAAATAACATTAGCTAAAATAAACACTAAAAATAATTTTAATAAAATATAAAGAATATTAAATCCAAAATTACCTACTGTGTCTGCTATTAATCCAAATATACCAATTGGAGCAATATACATTATTTTTAACATCATCCAAATTAAAGCATCGTTGATTGTATTTGAGAGTTCTATGATGATTTTTTTATTTTGATTGGGAAGTAAAGAGATTGATATTCCAAAAAAAATAGCAAAAAATAAAACTTGCAATATGCTGCCATCTACCAAAGATAGAAATGGGTTCTTAGGAATTATACTTAAAATTGTGTTCCAAAATCCTGATAAATTTTTGTATTCTTGTAAATTTGGGTCATGCTTGAATAGATGTTTGATATCACTAATATTTTCTCCTAAATGGAAAACATTACCTAAAAATAAACCTAATACAATAGCTAAAACTGTTGATATTAAAAAAAAAGATAAAACAAATAAAGCTATCTTTGTAGGGGATTTAATATTAACTAAATTAGAGGCTCCTGAAATCAATGAAAATAGAACTAATGGGACTACTAGCATCTTTATTAATTGAATAAAAATTTCACCTAAGGGCTTAAAAATAGAAGCACTGCTGCCCATTAGAATCCCTGTAGTAGCTCCTAAAATCATAGCTAATAAAATAAAAAAATTTAAGTTGTAAGTTAGTTTCATTTAATAATCTCTTGTATAATTGTTATTTGCTAAAATATTTGAATTTTAGTAGATTTTATATTATTCTGTTTGTGGTATAATAATTTATTATAATAATAATTTATTATAATAATTTATTATAATAATGTTTGTTAATTTTGTATATAGTGTTATATGCGGGTAAATTAAAAAGAAAAAATAAAATTAAGGGCTGTAAATGAAGTATATTGTAATATTATTAATCTCTATAAACTTTATTAATATAAGTGATTTAGCTATTGCTAAAGAAATAAATGAAAATAATGCTGAAATTAATATTAATGATTATATTAGCGAAGGTGAAAAAGGGAATACTGATTATGATGAGGAAATCAATAAATTAATACAAAATGATAGACTTTCTACATATGATATTAATACTTTTTTTATTAGATTTTATGCAGGTGGTCAGCTTGGATACTCTAAGCATGTAAATGTTTATTTTATTGAATATAAATATTCTGATTTTGGGTTGGAAAATATTAGTTATAATGGTTATAATGGTGGGGTTAGTTTTGGGTATGACTTCAATAAAATGTTTAGTATATCCTTTGACTATCAAATGTTTACCAAAACTAAGGGTCAATCAATGAGGGGTAAAGAAGATGTGATTTTTGCTGCGGATGATTTTTTAGCTAACAACCTTTACACTAGCGATTTAATGGTTAATTTAGTATATAAGTTTAAAGAATATAAATTTATGACTTATTATATGAATTTTGGAGCTGGTGTTTCTATGAATTATGTAAAAAGAGTAATATCTGGGAATAATGATTATAGTTATACCTTAAGCTCTGCATTTAAGATTGGGATTGGGTCTCAGTTTAAAATTAACAATAAGCATTATTTATTTACTGAAATTAATTATGCTAACTTGGGTAAAACATCTATTTATGTTGATTACTTTATAGAAGATTCCGTTGATAAAGCATATATTTCTACAAAAAGAAATCATGGTGAATTATTAATAGGTTATACTTATAAATTTTTTGTGTATTAAAACAATTATAAATAATTATTAATTACAAATTTTTTATTTATTATTTTGAATATATTGTTGTCTTTTTTTGTCTATCTTGAAGTAAGATTTATTTTGTTTATAGTGCCAATAATCCCAACCATTTGTTTTTATACCCATAATAGAACTTGCAGTGGAATGAATACTGCCTTTTTCATTATTCATTATTGCTGAGCCGTCTTGGGATATGATAATTTGATATTTCTTACATGGAGAATATAGTGTATCTAAGGGTGATAAATAATTATAATCTATTAAATCCATTATTGAAACTCTAATTTTTTCTTTGTCTATGGGTTTTATTAAATCTTTTGATGGTAAAATTGTTGAAATTCTTTGTTTAGCAAAATCGCAATATTTTTTTTCTTTATCTATGGATATACAACTTCTATTATACATTTTAGCCATTGCAATGGTTGTTCCTGTGCCGCCAAATGGATCTAAAATAATATCTTGTTCTTTAGAAAATCCTAAAATAATTCTTTTAAGTAGAGATTGTGGTTTTTGAGTAGGATGAAGTGTTTCATTTTCTTCATTTTTAAGCCTTTCATTTCCAGAACAAATTGGAAGCCTCCATATGCTTTTCATTTGAATATCATCATTTAAAATTTTAAGATGTTTATAATTAATTGTGTATTTAGAATCTTTACTTTTAGAAGCCCATATAATTGTTTCATGGGAATTTGTTAACCTTACACCTTTAAAATTTGGCATAGAATTAACTTTATACCAAATAATATCATTTATTATCCAAAAATGTAAATCTTGTAAAATCTTACCTATTCTAAAAATATTATGATAACTTCCCATTACAAAAATAGAACCGTCTTCTTTTAATATTCTTCTACTTTCTTGAAGCCACTCTTGCGAAAAAGAATCATATGCTGTAAATGAATCAAACTTATCCCAAGAATTATCAACTCCTTTTACTATTGTGTTGTTTGGTCTGTATAAATCTTTTTTAAGTTGTAAATTATATGGAGGATCTGCAAATATTAAATCAATACTGTTTGACTTAATACCCTTCATATACTCTATAGAATCTCCATTAATAACTGTGTGAAATATATTATTTTCAACCATATATTTAATTTTAATCTCCCCCTTTTTTAGCTAATATTATCATTATAAAGGAATAATATCTAATAAATTAACCTATATTAATTAAATTAAGAATAATATTATTATATAATGTAAATATAATTAGTGTAATAATATTAAAAGGATATATAAAATAAAATGAAGAAAATTAGTATCAAAAATATTTTGCAATTTTTTTTGATATTTGCTGTGTTTGCATCTGCAAATCTTTATGCAATGTCTCAAAAAAATTTGGAAGATATAAAAGTATCATTAAATAAACTTTATGCTAGGGAAATTTCTTATATAGATTTTTATCAAAATCTAATTCAAGTACAAAAATTTGAAAGCCTTGTTAATAATTTAGATATACATATTCAAAATAGGGATTCTATAGAAAAACTCATTAAGAATTATGATATCACTTTAGATAAATTTGAAAGTGAAGGCAGTTGGATGTTTATGGATATTTCTAAAAATATTGAAAATAATGCTTCTATATGTGAAAAAATCCTACAAAATGAAAAAGATCTTGAAAGATTCTATAGGGATATTAAAGATCAATTTCGTGATATACAAAAAATAGAATACTTGATAGCTAGTATATATATAGATAATTATGCGATTCTGATAAATAATGTTAAAACAGTGTGTTCTTATTATATTAAATAAATTGTAATTTTATTTATATGATTTTTTATTCTTTTTTAGATAAACTTCTATGATTATCTAAAAGCTTGGTGTTTGTAATAGGATTAAACTTGTGTGAAACACTTTTAAGGGTTTTATTAATCTGTGGCAATAGTATGTTGTATGAATTAATAACTG
>JBIIMR010000108.1:0-3756 GCA_044337895.1 Alphaproteobacteria bacterium | reverse complement strand
TATTATTTTTATTTTTTACAACCGAGTAAGGAATTTTTGCCGATTTATTTAAAGATTCTTTTGGGATGTAGCATATTAGACTTTGTATTGATTTTTATTATTTTAGTTTTGAGTGTGTTTAAAAACAATCTTAAAAGCAAGAAAAAATAGGAGGTATTTTACTGTATGTTATTTGTAAAAATATTTAGCTCTTTAATGTTGATTGGATCAAATTTATTAGAATTTTTTATGCAAATTAATCCCTGTTCTTTATGTTGGTATCAACGATTCTGCTGGATGATTATTTTAGTTGTTTCTTTAATGTATAAATATATTTATAAATATGTTTATTTAATAATTTTGTCTTTATTAATTGGAATAGGAATTGGTATCTATCAAATTCTTTTACAATATAAAATAATTATAGAATCAAATGTATGTAAAATAGATATTTTAGCAATTACCTCATCTTCTAAAATGCCTGATTGCTCTGTAATAGATTATTCTATATTTAAGTTGCCACTAAGCTTTTATAATATTGCTCTCTCTTTGTTTCTATTAGGTTATGTGATTTATTACCATAATAAAAATAAAAAACAATAATATTTTTATGATATTTTGTTCTATTTATTATTGGATAAAATTTTAACTACTCCTGTTAATGTTTTGATATCTTTTTTTGTAAGTTTGCTTTTTAAAAAAATTGATGATAAATTTTGCATCATCAACTCTTTTTTATTAATCTCTGGAAAAAAATTTTTATCTGTAAGTGTTTGCAAAAAATATTCTAAAAATATTTGGGTGTCACTGTTTGTAGCAAAATCATGTTTTGTATCATTATTTATTAATTGATGTTGTAAAGAAAATTCTTTTATTTTAGAAAGTTCATAGGAAACTGCTAAAACAGCATGGGATAAATTTAAGGAAGGAAAATTAATATTACTTGGGATATAAATACAGGCATTTGTGCATGAAATTTCTTGATTGGATAGTCCACTTTTTTCGCAACCAAAAACAAAACCTATTTTATTGTTTTGGTTATTGATAGATTTAAAATAAGTGTTATTTAATAAATCATGTAAAGAAATAAAATCTTTGTGTAAGTATCGTTTGCGAGATGTTATGCTAAAACTACAATGTAAATCTGCGATTGCATTTTGTAATGAATTAAAAACGGTGATATTCTTAAAAATTTCTTTAGCATCTGCACTACTTTTTAATGCAATATTTTTAAATTCATCATTATTTATAATATCTTGTTTAGGGTTTACTAACCTTAAATTTGTTATATTAAAATTTTGTATTGCCCTTGCTACTAATCCAATATTCATAGCTAATTGTGGGTGGGATAAAATAATATATGTGTTATTTGAAAACATAATATTTTTACATAATATTTTTATTTTTTATGCACTATGTTTCTTACTTCAGTTATACTTGTTATGTTGATATCATAAATTGGTTCTTGTTTTTTAGCTAATTTTTTTAAAGTAAGGGGTTCTATTCCAAACTTTAATTGATATATCCAATAATCTGTTATAACATTTGTAACAAAATTTCTTGTTTCTTTAAATGGGATACTCTCTAAGAAAAACACAGGATCTGATTCTGCTTTTCTAAATTCTTCTTCTTTCCATTTTTTTACATGTAAGAATCCGCCGTTCCAGCCTGCTAAAACATACATTAAATTACCTGCAGAATCTTTATTTTCTATTAAAAGTTTTAAATATTTTTGACCTACATCTATGTTATATTCAGGTATAGAAAGTTTTTTAACTGTTGGGTTTTCATAACCTACCCTTTGCATAACCATTTTAGCAGTTTTTGGCATTAGCTGCATTAATCCTTTTGCACCCACCCAACTTTCTGCATAAATATCAAAATTAGATTCTCTTCTCATTACTGCAAGTAAAAGAGTTGGATCTAACTCGTATCCGTTTAAAGGTTCTAAATCTAATGTTGGATATGAATAATCTACAAGACCAAAATAAGATCCTTTTGTTCCTGCAAGTTTATAGCTAAGAAGTGGCATATTAGTATTTGAAATTACATATAACAAACCTTGTAAAATTTTATCTTTGCTATTGATATCTGAAATATCTGAAAGTTCAATATTCATTAAAGATACAAATTCTTTTTGTGCAAAAGAAACTAAGCCTAATTGTAATAAGCTTATTGCCCTTCTACCGTATTTTGTTCTACTAATTAAATCTAAATACTCATTGGAAGGCTCGAATGAAATTGTGGAAAACTTTGATTTTACTCCTAATTCTTCTGATGCTAAAAGACCATAAAAGTTATACTTATACATTGATGCTATTTTGAGATTTTCGAAGTATAGATCTATTTTTTCTTGTGCTAGTGCTGTTTTTGCCGCCCAATAACTTGCTTTTGCTACAAACTCTATTGCATATTTATCTTTATGTTTGATAATAAAATTAAAGCTTTTGTATGCTAGATCGTATTTTTTTTGCCTCCAACTTGATAACCCTAAAATAATAAAAGAATCAGGAAGGTAATATGAATAGTCTTTAATTGATTTTGTAGCCCAAAAAATAGCATCGTCATCTCTGCCATCTAAAAAATATAAACGAGCAAGTTTAGAAGAATAATAGGCAAAAGTAGCACTATTAATATTTTTAATTATTTTTTTATCTTTTAAAAGGTTGCTAACATTTTTTGTTTTACCTTTTTTGAGATAGCTAGCTATTTGTTTAGAATATTTATTTTCTAGTGGTGAAATTTCATTGGTAGAAGAAAAAACTAAACCATCTTCTTCTGTTTGCAAAATATTGGAATTAATATACACAGGTAAAACACCTCCTGCAAAAGTAAAAACTAAGGGCACTTTAGGAGGATGTGTTTTAAGTTGTTTTTTATATTTTGTTTTTATTTTAAAATATATATCTTTTGCAATACCTAAATCGTTATAATTTTCTAACCATACATATAGTTCTTTATAGGTTGGTTTGTATGATGGATTCATGTATCTCATGTATAGGATGTAGCCAACTAAAGATTTATCATTTAATGAGGTGAGAACTTTATTTGATTTTTTAATATCATGTTTTTTTTCTAAATCAATTACTTGCTGGTATTTCTGTATGTCTTCTTTTGATAATAGATTTGGAAGTTCTCTGTAAAAATTAATATCTATTTTATCTGAAAAAAAATAGTTAGTTATTATCTCTTGCGAAGAAAATGCTAAATTTACATAAATAAAAAACGATATAAAGAATAATAATATGGACTTCAAATGATATAAAATCAATGGTAATCTCCTGTTTAAATTAGATTAAGATCTTTTTTTATGGATATTAAATCTTTCCATAATGATAATTTTTGAGTTGGCATTCTCAACAAATATGCAGGATGGTAGAGTGCCTTTATTTTAACAGTTATTTCTTTTTTTGTAAAATTAAAAGTTCTTTTAAAGTCTTCTCTTCTTAATTCACTAATGGATTTTTCATTGTTAATTAATGTTTTACTTGGAATTTCACCCACTGTTAAAATAATTTGAGGAGAAACTAATTCTATGATTTTAGTTAAAATAGGAAAACAGATTTCTAATTCTTCTTCACTTGGTGTTCTATTACCTGGTGGTCGCCAAAAAACAGTGTTTGTGATAAACATATTGGAGTTATCTCCGTCTCTTTTTAAACCTATATCTTTTAGTGCTGCCATTAAAAGCATTCCACTTCTTCCTACAAAAGGTTTTCCTGCTAAATCTTCTTCTTTTCCTGGTGCTTCCCCTACTACAAGAATTTTTGAGTTTAT
>JBIIMR010000107.1:0-3787 GCA_044337895.1 Alphaproteobacteria bacterium | reverse complement strand
AGTTAGAAGGTGGTTGTTTTTTTATTTAGAAGTTTAGAGTTTTGTGATTTGTGTGTGGAGTTTTAATATGAAAAATTATTTTATTGAAAAAATAAAATCAAAGCGGGATAAACTTTTTTCTTTTATAGATTTTTTAAATAGAAAAGAGAGAAGTGAAGTTAAATAATTTTGTTTTGTATGTTATTGATTGTTGTTTTGTTGCTTACTCTTCTCTTAATAGAAAGGAGAGGATTGTAAAATTATTTTTTGCATATATGCATAAGTGTAAGAGAGTAGAGTTATTATAAATTTTTCTTGCTTTGTATGTTGTGATATTATTGCGGGGTTTGTATCTTGAATTGTTTTGTGTTGGAATATTGATATTTTTTTGAGATGTAGATTTTCTTGATTGTTGCTTTCTGTTAAAAAGCTGTGGATAACTAATTCAAAAATAAAAGATAAAAACAATCTTATTTAGATGCTGAATTTAGCTCTTTATTTAACATACAGGTTTATATTAAATCCTTTAATCCCTTTATTTAATTGTCTTTCTGCTTATTTCTCATAATATAAATTATGCGACTTATTTATTAATGAAATATTAATATTAATAAATAATTAACTACTTTATTAATATTTGGTTAATTTTTATATTGTTAATTATTGGTTAATAATATTAACTTGTTCCCTGCTTTTATATACCTTAATAATAATATATAATAAAAATTGGATTTGTTAATTTTTAGTATTTCACTTATTCTCTATTAACAATTATATATTAACACCTTCAACTCTTGTCTATGTGTTTCTTTGTATCTGTGTGTGCTTTATATTAATTTAATATATCTTGTATTGTTTTCTGGTTTTAATAAAATTAATTTATGTTTATAAACAATAATATTTATCAGTATTATGAGAAATAAAATTAGTTTTTCTTTTTTATAATAAATAATGTTTGTAATTGATTATTCTTAAAAATAATAGATCTTCCTTGAATGCTGTAATAACTTACTTCTTGTATTAGATTAATTAATAACTTATCTTGGTTGTTAACTGTGTTATTGGTGCAGTGTTTTTCTTTATTTTTAAAGCTTATTATATTTAATCTTTGATTGGAAAAAGTTTTATTTTCTATATTATGGGAAATAAAATTATATACCAAATTATTACTGTCTTTTACTGTTTGATATTTAATTATAAAATTGTTACATAATAGTAATCCTGCTATTGTTTTTTGATTACTATCTTGTATAATTACTTGCTCTAAATTTTGATAATTATTAGGTTTATTGTTTATATTGCTTATATAAAATTTTAAATCATCTGCATAAAGATTATGGACTGTAAAAATAAATAATATTATTAAATATATATAGTTTCTCATAAACAAATTACTCCTATAAGTTTAAATATAAATGTTGATTTCTCATAATTCTAAAATGTTATGATTTACTAAATAAGTATTGATATTTATATACCTTTAATATAAATATATTTTATTATCATCTTGATTTTGTAAAGTGTATTTATTTGATAATAAGTGATAATTTTGTAAAGAAATTTTAATTGTTATATTGTAATGGGTTTCATCTTTATTTAAATTTTTTTTCTCTACAATCGCAAGTTCGTATAACTCTGCTAGCAAATCACCTTGTGTTACATCTACTTTTAAGTCTTTTATAATGAAGTCTTTAAAAATGTTTTTATCTAATACATTGATTAAATCATCTAAATTCTTATTGTGCAGTGAAGATATTGCAATTTTACCCTGTGATGAGTTAATTTTTTTATTTAGATTTTCTAACTCATGGGCTGGAAGTAAATCAATTTTGTTATATACCTCTATGGATTTTTTATTGTAATCTTCTTGTGTTAACCCTATATCTTGTAAAACTTCTATTACAGTTTGAATTTGATTTTGATAATGGGGGTTTGAAATATCAATAACATGTAAAATAATATCTGCGAATAATACCTCCTCTAAGGTTGCTTTAAATGCTGAAATTAATAAATGTGGTAATTCTGAAATAAATCCTACGGTATCTGATATAATTGCTTTTTGTTTGTGATTTTTAAAATTAAGGGTTCTAATTGTTGGATCTAGGGTTGCAAAAAGTAAATCCTGTGCAAATACCTCTGAGTTTGTGAGGGCATTAAAAAGGGTTGACTTTCCTGAATTTGTATAACCTACTATTGCTATTGTTTTGTATGGAACTTTGTCTCTTTTTTGTCTATGTAGGGTTCTTGTTTGTTTTACTTTAGCTAACTCTTTTTTTAATTTATGAATATTATCTAAAATTATTCTTTTATCTAGTTCTTTTTGTGTTTCACCCGGACCTCCTGTGAATCCTCCCCCTCCCCTTTGTCTTTCTAAATGTGACCATGCTTTTACAAGTCTGGATTTTTGATATTCTAAGGCAGCTAATTCTACTTGTAGAGTCCCCTCTTTTGTATTTGCTCTTTTTCCAAAAATGTTAATAATTAAAGAGGTTCTATCTATTACTTTAATGTTTAAAAATCTTTCTAAATTTCTTTGCTGTACCGGGCTTAATTGGGTATCTACCACTAATAAAGTTATTTGATGGCTTTGCACTAATATTTTTATGTCCTCTAAGTTTCCACTAGATATATAATATGCAGGGTTGATATTGCTTACATTGTAGATGTCTCCACCTACTATATTAATATCTATTAATGCTTTGGTTAACTTTAAAGCTTCTTGTAGCTTATATTCTGCATAGTTTTTTGAATCTTCGTAGGAAATATTATTAGAAAAATTATTTTTTAAAAAGGGTTCTACAATATATGCTAAATCTTGCTGTATGGTAGTATTTTTTTGATTTTGTAATTTATGCATAGTGAATATTAACTCTATAATTTTATTAATTTATGTTAATTATAGCTTAAAATCCTTTATTTAACAAGTATATTTTATTTTAAATTTTTGCTTGACAGATAGCTAAGCTTTTTTATATTAAATTTTTTTATATGTGCTTAGATACAATAGATAACTGATAGGAATCTATTAATTAAAATATTCATCCACTAAAATTGTTAGTAAAACTGTGGATAACTTTTTAAGCATAATTAATTTTGTTAATTATGTGTTGAAGTTTTTAGTTAATGTAAAAAGAAAGATGTAGGAAAAGACTGGCAGGATTAAAAAATAATTTTAATGTATTTCTTAACTTTTGATGTTTTAGAATAAATATTAAGCTGTGGATAAATGACTTAATAAAATCTAAAAATGCAATATTAAATTTATTTAAGAATAATCAAATTAATAATAATTTAGAATTATATTTTAAAAAAATATAAAAATACACCTATGGATAATCTATGCCTTTTAGTATTGTGATTTTAATATATGCTTAAATGTAATTTTATGTATAATTGCTTTAAAAAAAATACATTTTGTATCTTGTGTATTGTTTTGATTTTGATTGCGATGCAAGCTGCAAATAACATTATATGTTTATTCAAATATATAACATTAATATTTTTCTTTTTATGTTGACTGCTATTGATAAATTTGTAATTGGGGTGTGTTGAAATGAGTTCGGACTGCATACTGAATGATGGGGAGCCTGAATTCTTTTAAATAGATTCTTTAAAAGATTCTTGTTCCGACTGCATCCCGTAGGATGGGTAGTCTGAATTAACCAGCATAAAGTAAAAATAAAATCTATGTTCCGACTGCATCCCGTAGGATGGGTAGTCTGAATAAAGAGTGGCACAACCATTTAATTTAACAGGTTCCGACTGCATCCCGTAGGATGGGTAGTCTGAATCCTCCATCCCTGCGATA
>JBIIMR010000106.1:0-3815 GCA_044337895.1 Alphaproteobacteria bacterium | reverse complement strand
GGAATCAAAATAACATCAGCACCACCAGCTATTCCAGCACCAAGAGCAATATGCCCAACATCCCTACCCATACATTCAACAATCATAACTCTTCTATGACTAAGAGCAGTATCATGGATTCTTTGAATATTTTGAATAGCAACATCCAAAGCAGTCATATATCCAATAGAAAAATCAGTAAAAGCTACATCATTATCTATTGTTTTAGGAATCCCAATAAAGGGAATATTTCCTAAACTTGTAATTTTTTCAATAATTTTCATACTGCCATCACCACCGATAGCAATCAACCCATCAAGTCCTAATTCTTTATATCCTTCAACAATTTCAAAACTTCTATCTTTAAAGGTGCCATCTTTCATAGGAAATTTAAAAGGATCACCCTTATTAATAGTTCCAAGCATTGTTCCACCTTTCATTAACATATCAACCCCACATAAGTCTTCAGTTAATTTAATATAGTTCAACGGTCTTTCAAGTAGCCCAACAGTTCCTTCAATTATACCATAAACTTCAATTCCATAATGATTGCTAGCCCTTTTAAAAACAGCTCTAATAGCAGCATTAAGCCCAGAACAATCTCCACCACTTGTTAAAATACCTATTTTTTTTATTTTCATAATATTTGAAATCTCCTTAAACATAATTTTCAACATACAAAATTATATAATATTTATCAATAATAATCCATTATATTTATTGATTTTTTATTAAAAGTTATATATAATTAATAAAAAGAATTATTAAAAATATTATATTATAATATAGAAAGGAAATAAATTTGTTTGTCAATGTAAGAGAAAATAATGTAGATCAAGCATTAAAAGCCCTAAAAAGAAAAATTCAAAAAAATGGAATATTAAGAGACATTCGCTTAAGAGTTTGTTATGAGAAACCTTCTGTAAAATTAGCTCGTAAAAAAGCAGAAGCGATTAAAAGAAATAAAAAATTACAAAGAAAAAAACACGAAATTATTTCTATTTAATTTCAAAACAAATATCCAAATAACAAAAAGGGAATTAATGAAAATTAACTCCCTTTTTTTAAACCTACAATTTACAACTACAAAATTTTTACAAACACAAATATCCTATAATTTACATTTTAGTCAACTTTAGCAACCACATCTTCTATAACAGCTTTAGCATCCCCAAGTAACATAATAGTATTATCATTATAAAACAACTCATTATCAACCCCTGCATAACCTGAATTCATAGATCTTTTAACAAAAAATACAATCTTCGATTTTGATACTTCCAAAATTGGCATTCCATATATAGGACTATCTTTATCATATTTTGCAGCAGGGTTAGTAACATCATTTGCCCCAATTACAATAGAAACATCAGCGGTTGTAAATTCATTATTAATTTGTTCTAATTCAAAAACATCTTCATAAGGAACATTCGCCTCAGCAAGCAAAACATTCATATGCCCAGGCATTCTACCTGCCACAGGATGAATAGCATAAAGAACTTCTATCCCTTTATCTTTTAATTTATCTGCCATTTCTTTAATTACATGTTGAGCCTGAGAAACAGCCATTCCATAACCAGGAACAATAATAACTTTGTTAGCATTTTTTAAAATAAAACCAGCATCTTCACCATTACCAACTTTATAATTTTTAGTATTTTTTTCTTTAACAACCCCTTCATTATTAGCAGAATCAAACATCCCACCAAGCAAAACATTAAATATAGACCTATTCATACCTTTACACATAATATAAGATAAAATAGCACCACTAGCACCAACTAAAGCACCAACAATTACAAGTGCAGGATTCTTCAAAGTAAAACCTATCCCAGATGTAGCAAATCCAGAATAAGAATTAAGCATAGAAACAATAACAGGCATATCCGCCCCACCTATAGGAATTATTAACAAAAAACCTAAAACAAATCCCATAAAAATCATTAACCAAAACATAGCCTCAGAAGAAGAAACAACATTCAAAACAATTACTAAAACCATAACCAAGGCAAATATTAAATTAAAAATATTTTGTCCTTTAAATTTTAATGGATTCCCCCCCATATAACCACTTAATTTTAAAAATGCAATTAAAGAACCAGAAAAAGTAACAGCACCAATTACCGCTCCAACAGACATTTCAATTAAACTTCCCATATGTATCTGTAAGAAATTTCCAATCCCAAATGCTTGCGGGTTATAAAAAGTAGAAACCGCAACACAAGTAGCAGCAAGCCCAACAAGTGAATGAAAGACTGCCACAATTTGAGGTAAATCCTTCATACTAATTTTAACAGCAACTAAATAACCTATTACAGCAGCCAAAAAAACAACTCCTATAACCAAATAATATTCAGAAATCCCAGAAACCATCACACTGCTAACACAAGCAATTATCATTCCCAAAATTGCAAAATTATTCCCCCTAATAGCACTTACAGGCGAACTTAAATTTCTTAAACTTAAAATAAAAAAAATCGCAGCAATCAAATAAAAGATATTATAAATCATTTTTTTTACCTTTCTTATTTTTTACCACAAACATAGCAAGCATTCTTCTTGTTACTAAAAAACCACCAAATATATTGATACTTGTTAAAAATATTGCCAACAATCCCACATAATAAGAAACAATATTATTTTGATCTGCAATTACAATAAAAGCACCTACAATAATAACAGAAGATATCGCATTAGTAACTGCCATTAAAGGCGAGTGTAAAGCAGGAGTAACACTCCAAACCACATAAAAACCAACAAAACATGAAAGAACAAATAAACTCAAAAGAGATAAAAAATCCATTAAATTAAAACTCCTTTTAACATTTTAGATACAAAATTTCCATCTTTACAAACAATTACAGAATTCAAAATTTCATCATTCATATCCTCCAAATTAATTTTAGATTCTTTAGTTAAATATGTAATAAAATTCAAAATATTTTTAGAATACATAAAACTAGAATCCTTAGGAAAATCATTAGCAAGCTTACTGCCCCCCCAAATAAAAACCCCATTTTTTTCTTCTAATACACCATCTTTAGTATAAATACAATTTCCACCAGTTTCACTAGCCATATCTATAATTACCGCCCCACTTTTAATATTATCAAAAACTTTTTCATTAATTAAAATTGGAGCTTTTTTCCCCATAATCATAGCACTAGATATTATAACATCTTGAGATTTAATATGATTAATAATCGCTTCTTCTTCAAATTTTTTATATTCAGAATCCATTTCTTTAGCATAAACTAAATTTTCATCTTGAACCTTATAATTAATATCTAAAAATTTCGCCCCCAAGCTTAAAACTTGCTCTTTAGTTTGACTTCTCACATCATATGCAGAAACAATAGCACCTAACCTTTTAGCGGTTGATATTGCAGAAAGCCCAGCAACCCCAACTCCCATAACAAAAACCTTAGCAGGTGCAATACTTCCAGCCGCAGTAATCATCATAGGAAACACCTTGGGGTATATAAAACAAGCTTTCATAACAGCAGCATATCCTGCAATATTACTCTGAGAAGAAAGAACATCCATAGTCTGTGCCCTACTTATTCTTGGCAATAAATCTAAAGATAATAATGTTAATTTTTTACTATTAATTATTTTAACAGTCTCTAAATTACTAAATAAAGACATATTAGTAATCAGTATTTTTTCACCATTAATTTTTTCTATTTCTTCTTTTTCAAAAGCACTAACCTTCAATATAACGTCGCAACTAAAAACTAGATCTTTTTCAACTATTTTAGCTTCATTTTTAATATATTCACTATCATTATAAAAAGAATTTTCCCCTGCACTTTTTTCTACAAAAACTTCATATC
>JBIIMR010000105.1:0-3819 GCA_044337895.1 Alphaproteobacteria bacterium | reverse complement strand
CTGTTTCTTTTTTATAAGAATCTTGCCAATTAATTGTTTCATCAATATCTTTAACTAAAGATTTTTTTTGATAAAATTCACCTTTATTTTCATAATTATGAACTTCTTCCAATTCATAGTCATTTTCATCTTTAGATTCTAAGGTTTTATTTTTATCAAACATATAGGGGAAAAACCCACCCAAAATTTTTTTTATTAACCCACCTAACATAATTAATCCTCTTAAATTATAAAATACATTTTCATACAATTTTTTCAAAATATAAAACAAATATTTCAATAGCATTTTAAATCAAAATAACATATATTATTAAATAACAAATAATATATGTTAATTTTTAATATTAGAGCTTTTTCATAAAATAATATTAATAGTAATACTAATAAGAGCTTCTAAATTAAATATAACAATAATATCATTAAAAATACATTAAAGCAATAAAAATATTCAAAAAATATCAATTATGCATAAAAACAAACACATTCCTAGAATTTTCCATCCAGATATTTATAAAAATAACCTTTTATCAACAGAAAATTCTTTTCACCTAATAAAAGTTTTAAGATTATCAAATTGTTCTCCCTTTTACATTTTTAATGATAAAGAAGGGGAGTTTTTAGCAGAATTAATTATAGAAAAACAGACTTGTAAATTCAAGGTACTCAATAAAATAAAAGATGTTGAAACTGAAAAATATACAATTAACCTTTATTACAGCCCACTTAAATCAACAGCAAACGATTTTTTAATAGAAAAAACAGTTGAATTAGGAATCTCAAGTTTAACCCAAATAAAACTAGATTACACAACTATAAAACCAATACCAACAGAAAAGCTTTTAATCAAAACTATAGAAAGTGCCAAACAATGTGGCAGAATCAATATTCCAACCATAAATCCAACCATAAGCTTTAAAGATCTTATAACCCATTTTACTACAGATAAAAATTCCACATTATTTTATTTTCACAATAATTCATCAACCCATTTAACACAAAATTTAGTTCAACAAACCATAAAAAACAATACAATAAATTATATAATCGGTGCAGAAGGAGGCTTTTCCCAACAAGAAGATACAAACTTAACCGCATTACAAAATATAATCAAAACTAAATTACATAACAACATACTAAGAGCAGAAACAGCAAGCATAACAGCATTAATTTCATTTAAATTACTCTTAAATATCTAATCAGTTTCAAAAGCAAGAATACCTCAACATTATTCATGTCCAAAAATTTTATTTGATAAATCCATATAAATAGTTTATTATTTTACTAGGTTATATTTTAACATCCACTAAAATCACATAAAAAACTTAAGGAAACAATTCAAAAATGAAAAATCCTACCCCAGATCAAGAAACACCAATTAATAACCCCACGGATCTAACTAATTATTTTTTTACAAATACCAAAAAACAACAAAAAATAGGAATAGAATTTGAAAGCTTTTTATATCATAAAAACACTTTTCAAGCAATCAACTATCAAGAAATTCAAAATATTTTATCCCTTTACCCACAAGAATATACAAAAATTTATGAAAATAATAATTTAATTGGGTTATCTTTTGATGCAGGAAATATCAGCACAGAACCAGCAGGACAAATAGAATTTTCAAGTATCCCCTGCAACAATATCAACGAAATTGCAATTTACTCAAATAATTATTATAAAACCCTTTTTAATCATTTAGAAAACTTAAATTTATCACTTTGTAATTTTGGCTATAATCCAATTCATTCTTTGCAAGAATTAACTCTATTACCAAAAAAAAGATATGAAATAATGTATAATTACATGGCAACCGTAGGCACCCTAGGGCAATCAATGATGAAAGCAACAGGAACAGTTCAAGCAAATTTAGATTATACCAGCCAACAAGATTTAAGCAATAAATTCAAAATTTCCATGGCACTCTCCCCTTTAATAGGGCTTCTTTTCAGCAACTCTCCGTTTAAAGATAAAAATTTAACTCCCTACCAAAGTTACAGAAATCATATTTGGCAAAATACAGATAAAGCAAGAAGCGGAACCCTTGATTTTGTGTTATCAGAAAATTTTGATATCAACGATTATATTACTTACATAATTAATTTACCAATGTATTTTATTTTAAAAGATAACACCTATTATCCTAGTAATAACCACACTTTTAAACAATACCTAAACCATGAATTCAAACATAATTTCACCCCAAGTTTAGAGGATTTTACAACCCACATCTCCACAATATACCATGATGTTAGACTCAAAACATATTTAGAAATGAGAACAGCAGACTGCCCTACTTTTACTTTACTCCCCTCACTTCCAGCACTTTACACAGGACTTTTATATAACTCAACAAGTATTGATAATTGCCTATCCTTAATAAAAAATATTAATAGCAACAATTTACAAGAATTTAAAATAGTCTCTAATAAAGAAGGATTTAAAACAAATTTTTTAGGTAAAAACATTTTAATATTTTTACAAGAAATTTTAGAAATCGCACAATTTGGACTCATTAAAAGAGGGTTAAACGAAGAGATTTACTTATCACCATTATTTAATTTAATCAAAACTAAAAAAACACAAAGCGATATTTTAATCCAAGAATATACTAACACACAAAATATTCAGCAATTAATTAAAAATCATTCCCTAACAAAAGAAACAACATTGCTATCAAATAAAATATAAAAAATTACATTTGCCCACTAATTTTAAAATATATCTCTGGTCTAAAGTCCCAAGTATCTTTACCATGAATTGGAATACCATAAGTAATATTTCCATCAATATATTTATTAATCATAAAATCAAAAATAAACCCAGTACCAGACAAAAACCCTGTTTTAATAGGTTTAGTATTTGCATAAACATAACCATAGTCATAAAAAATTCCAAATTTATAACCTTTATAATAATCACTTTTCAAAAATAATAAATCTTTTAAATTCATTTTAGTTTGATTTCTAATCAAAAATCCGCCATCTCCAGCTCTACCATAATACTTAAATCCCCTCACTGTATATAAATCACCTATATAAAAAGAGTCCCTTGAGTATAAAAAATCTTTAGTATATTGAGAATCAAACACAATAGAGTAATTTAAAGTTTTATCTTTTAAAATAAAATCATTATTATAAAATGCATAAAATTTATAAGCAATAAATTGTGCCTTATTATTAGAGTCAGAAAACTCATCATTTAAACTATTAAAAAGTTTTAATCCTTTATAAATTGTAGGCTGTAAAAACACAACCCCCCATTTTGTATAAATTTGAGTAGGTAAAGATATTAATATATTAGAAAAATCAACCCTATCTTCAAACTTTTTCTCATCCATATAAACAGAGTATGTATTATTAATATCATAATTAACATCTACCCTAAAAGCAAACTCATAATATTTATTTTTTAAAACATTAAACTCTAAACTTAATGAATTAGAAATATCATTATAAAGATCTGCTTTAAAATTTTCATCTTTATTTTTGTTATTAAAAAAATAACTACTAGAAACATAGTAAGAAAACATAACATTTCTAATCGGTACAGCAATATAATAAGAGAACTCATAATTACTTCTAAATTTATCATCTAAAAAATTAGTATCTTTTTCAACCCTAAACCTCATATAATCATTCAAAGATAAAGAATCATCAACCCCCATTACAAAAATAGTTCTAAAATAATTTGTGCTAGAACCACCATCATTATCTTCAGTTATATTTAATCTAATATTAGCTTTAATATCTGTTTCTACAATAGAAACCACATAATAATTAATTTTATCTCCAGGACTAATAATATATTTAACTTTTA
>JBIIMR010000014.1:0-12774 GCA_044337895.1 Alphaproteobacteria bacterium | reverse complement strand
ATTAACATTAATACCTCTTTTTGCCAACTCTCCTGTTGCTTTGATTTCTCCGCCTTGTAAATTAACAGTATTTGCATTTATATTAATTGAACCGCCTGATGTTACCTTACCTTTTTGAATGTTTGGATCTGTTTGAGTATTTTGAGTTTCATCTCCTAATACATAACTTGATTCTACATAATATGCTGCAAGTTTTTCTTGTTCTTCGTAAGTTAAATCTTGACCTGATGCTGTTTTATATAAAATATTTTCTATTTCAGGATCGTTTAAAACTGCTTCTCTTTCTTTTTCTCTGTTTTCTAAATATAAACTTTCCTCTGGGGTTAATTTTACACCCTTCCTTTTTTTATCTTCTATTCTTAATTCTTCTTCCATTTTAGCATTTTCACCTGATAACATGTCTGATTTATATTTATTAAGAAAATCTTCTTCTTCTAATGATAATTGTTGATTTGGATCTTGTTTTTTTCTTGCTAGTTCTTCTGCTTTATCACTGTTTTGTTTTTGTGTGTCTTCAAAAGATTTAATTGTATTTTTTTCTTCTTCTGTTAAAGTTTCTCCTTTTGCTTCTTTGGTTTTTAATTCAGCATAATTGGATCTATCTTCTGCTTCCTTTGCTTGTTCCTCTGCTCTTTTGTCTTTTTCTTCTTGTGATAAATTATCATATTCTTGTTTTGATTTAGAGCTTTGTGGTGCATTGGTTGATGGAGCATCGCTAGATGGTGTTGTAGAAGAGCTATTATTAACTGAACTTGTTGGAACATCAACTGGAGCTTGTTGTCCTCCTTCTACAAATTGTTGATCTGAAAGGTTTAAATTTCCCTTAGTATTTATATTGACAGAAAATCTACCATTGATTTCCCCGCCTTCTACATTAATATCTGTTTGTTTGTTTTGATTGGTTATATTAACTTTATCTCCTTGAATAGTTCCTTGAACCATTAATTGATCTACATTTTCTTGCCCTTGATTAACACTTGCAGTATTGGAACCTCCAACAGTAATGTTAACTTCACTAAGATCTTTACCGCTTTTAATCTCATTATCTAAAACTGTGATATAGTTTGATACACTTTCTTGATCTGATTTGTTTTGTTCTAAAGAATCTGACACAAGTTGTAAATTGTTTGTTTGTGTTTCTATATCTGTTTCTATCTCATCTAAAGCTTTTACTGTAGCTTCAAATTCTTTTGTTGTTTCACTATATTGACTTGCAACACTTGAAACTCTTGCATATTTAAGACTTAACAAATAATCGTCTACTAATGCGGTGTATTGATTTGCTAGTTCTTCTTGTTCTTTATATAAATTATTTAATTCTGTGCTGAGTGCATTATATTGTTCTTGTGTTTCTTGATATTGCTTTTGTAAATCTGCTAAAACTTCTTGTTCGTGTTTAATCTTTTTTGCTTTTTCATCTAAGATGTCTGTATTATCAAAAGATGATATTACTCCGTTTAAATTACCTGTAACATTTTGAATATTAATATTTTGACCTTTAATTACAGAATCCTCATTAGCATTAATATAAATATCTTCTCCATTTTGACCTGAAATATTAACATCTCCTGTTCCTGAACTAATTGATCCGCCACTATTTGTGTGCCTCATTTCTTCTGGTAAATACACTTTTGGTGCTAAAACTTCTTGACCATCTATTGTTGTAACTTCCCACCAAACTATAGGAACTGTTAAGCTATTTATTTGTTCTTCTGTTAATGGAACACCTATTTCATAACCTTCTCTTTCTGCTAACTCTAAACCGTTTTGCATAAGAGCAGTTGCTTGTTCAACCTCATTATCATAACCCTCTAAAAGGTAAGATCCTGTTTGTGATAAAATAGATTGTGAAATTGCCCAAATATCATAATATTGATCACCCATATATTTAATGTCACCTTGACACACTTCTGCTGTAATATGTGATTTACAATAACTTTCTATTGATTCTTTTGAACTAGGTAATTCTTTATTTGGATCTTTAATGAAATCTGGATTAAATACTATTAAAAACTCTCCTTCTGGGGGAAAAGTCCATAATGGGCTTTTAGGCGGAACCATAACTCCATTTTCTAACATTCCTCCTGCTTCTGGTAATGGACCATACTCGTGCCCTGGAATTGTTGGCTTTTGTGGTTCATTTCCTAATCCACCATTGGCATTATCTCCTAATATACCTCCATCTGTTGATCCGTTTTGTCCGCCTAATATTAAAGTTTGTGCCTCTATATTTACCCCATCTTTACCATAAATTACAGCAGTTGAACCGTTATAACTATATCTTTCTGCAACTAAATCTTGCTTTACACTTCCATCTGAATTTTTTTGCATATCTCTTTGATATGCAGTTCCTTTTTGTGAAAAATTTAAAGCATCAAATTCTGCCTGTGTATCTACTTTGCTTTCTACATTTGTATTTAATCCATTATCATAATTGTTATGAATATAATTACCTTGAGAGGTAATTTCATCTTGAATTTGTGGAAGTAATAATGCTGTTTGATAAGTCATTGCATCTGTAGATTGAATAGAACCAGAACTACCAACCTTACCACATGCTTGGCTATCTATTCCTGCAGTCGCTAATCTATTAAGCTCTTCAAGACCACTACCACTATAAGAACTATTTACATAATTGCTATTTATCCCGTTATATGTATTGTGTTGTAAGGTATAACCATTACCACCTGAACAAAAACCGTAATCTATAATTATATTACTACTATATTTATAAGTATCCGCGAAATTGTTTAGTGCTATATATTCCATCCATTGAAAAACTATTGTTGTGCTGTAATATGCTGTTGAATATTGTTTATATTCTTTTGTCCAACTTGTTGCTAAACCAACATTTTCTACATAATCTGCTGATATATTTGTGGTTCCACCTCTTGAAGAAATTTCACCATTATTAACAATTTTTTTAGCATTGATATTAATATCACCATAGATTGATGTTATTGTAGGTTTTGCAGACATTCCTACTCTTTGATAATTATATGTAACTGTTTGAAATTCTGCTTGGGAATAATTTACTGTATAATATGTTGTATAGAACTTAAACATTGCATCTTCTTTACCCGCTCCTGTTTGAATTACTCCTGTTTTATACTCATTGGCTGTTTGATTTGGAGTATATGCTGCTATTAATACTGGATCTTGTCCTTCAATGACTTCCCAACTGCTTTCATCTGTTGATACTAACTCTTCGTATCCTTCGTATGC
The DNA here is from genome assembly GCA_044337895.1 of Alphaproteobacteria bacterium. Taxonomy (GTDB): domain Bacteria; phylum Pseudomonadota; class Alphaproteobacteria; order WRAU01; family JBIIMR01; genus JBIIMR01. The sequence continues at coordinate 9,549 of JBIIMR010000014.1, read as the reverse complement.
ATATTGGTTATATAATTCATTAACTTGCATACTTAAATCGTATGTTGCTACTACTGAACCTGAAAAATTATAAAACTTCTTTGTAAGCTCACCATTTACAGAAGAAATATAAATATAATCACCGTATAAATGACCTCCATTTTTCCCTTTATCTTGACAATCTTTATCTTGTAAAGTACATGTACTTTTTTCTCCTAATTGAATAAGATCTGAAACTTTTAAAGTTAAAGTTCCACCTGAATATATATAACCTTCATTAACTTTTAAAGTTTTACTAATAATGTCTATATTGGTAAAAGCATTTATAGAGGCATATTCACCATCAATTAAAATATTTTCTACCTCTAAAAAAACACTATCTACTGTAATTGAACTTGCTGAATCTTCTGTAGCTCCTGTTAACTCAAAAAGACCTCCGGATGTATGGTTGATATAATTAAATGATCCAAATGTATTAATATAAGAATTATTCATTACAAAACTATTTGAATATACATTAACCGCTAAATTACTGTTACTTATAATATTAGAATTATCTAAACTTACAGATGAGCTTTTAAAATTAACTGAGTTAATATCTATTGAACTTACATCAGTTGTTGTTCCTATGGAAGAATTTTTTAAATTTACTGTTCCATTAGATTCTTCATTCCCAAAATTAATACTAGCTCCTGAGGATGAAAAAACAAGAAATGAATCGTCTATTGTAATAGAAACATCACTATAAAAGTTTAAATCCCCTGAGGTTGTAAGATTAGAATTGTTGGAAATATTGGTGTTTTTACTATCTAATGTGAGTGATTTTTTATAGTTAACAAATTCACTTCCTGAAATCGTTATTGTATCTGAATAAAGATTACCGCCTGAGGTTGATAAATTTGAATTAGTAATTAAAATTGAGTTGTTTCTAGAAACAATTCCTTCATTTATATATCCAATATTTAAAATACCTGATATGCTAGAGTTATCTATTGAAACATCTTTAGATACAATATTAACTGATGTATTGTATCCTGATTGTGAATCCCCTGATGAATAAATATTTGTTCCACTTATTATATCTATACTTGACTGTGATGTGATATTTATGTTTTTGTTATTACCACCAACAATATCTGAATTATTGATTGTTAAATTATTTCCTGTTGTTTCTAAATTAATATTAACATTGTTGTTTTCTGCTGTGCCAACCCCTGTAATGGTGCTGTTTATAATTAAAAAATTATTTGTGTTTGTTGTAATATTAATATTATTTTTTGCTGCAATTGTGGTTGCATTTTCTTCTGCTGCTTCTATTGTGTCTAAACCTATAATTAAATTTGCTGTATCTACAACACTGTCTACAAAGCTAATATCTATAGTTATGTTACTTGATGATTCTATTGAACCTTCTATTTTTATTGTTGAGGATACAGAATTTTCTTTTGATCTTATGATAATATCACCACTTGAAGTTCCTGAGCTAGAACTATTTGTGCTTAAAACACTTGAAAAATCTAAGTAAAAATCATTGAAATCTGTAATGCTTATATCACCAGCTAAAGATGCGATAGAAGCATTATTAACTATAGAAATTTTACCTGAACTGGATAAATTTGAATTTCCAAAAGATTCTATACTCACATTACTAATATATAAATTACCACTTGAGTTAATATCAATAAAGCTACCGTTATTATCTTTAATAGTTGTAAGGTTAGATTTAATATCTAAGTCTTTATTGTTGTAGGTGTTGATTGTAATGCTATCTGCATACATAGTTCCACCTGTTTCACCAACCCAGCCTGAAGTATTGGATTCATCTACTTCGTTTTCTGTGATTGTTCTTTGATTTTCTTTAGTAACAGATAAACTATAGTTACCTAATTCTATTACTAACTGTCTAGAGTGAAGACTTAAGGAGTTATCTGTTTTTAAAGTATCTGTATAAATAAATAAATCTGCTCCCATTCCACTATTATTGGAGCCTGCAACTGTAATTGTGCCTGTTAACTCTAATAATGCATTATTGTTTTGTGAACTAATCGTATTACCTGTATCTACTGTTAATAACCCTGTTCCACTGTTATAGTCTGCTGTTCCTACCATTAAAGATACACCGTTGGTATTTTTAAATGTACATCCGTTACAAGTAATACCGTAGGGGTTTATTAAAATAAATTGGGCAGAAGATCCTACTATTGCAGTTGTTCCGTATAAAGAACTTGCTTTTGAATTTACATTGAAAATGATTCTATTTGCTGACTTTCCCTGTAAATTACTATTGGGGTTAAATGATGCACCATTTTCTGAAACGGCATAATTACTACTGTTATTATTAATATAGGCCCACTCACCACTGTTTACATCAAAATAATTTAATTCATTATATGAGGTGCTGTTGCTATCTGTTCCATTAATAATATATTCTTTCCCTTGATGCACATCATTACCACTGATTGTGCTGTTACTGTTACTCTTACTACTGCTACCACTTTTAGTAGCTTTATTTTGCTCTTTATTTTTAATAGCTAAATTAGCATATAATGGACTGGTAATTTCTATAAATACAAAAGAATACATAGATAGATAAAATACTGCATAACAACTTGCTCTCAAAAATGATTTAGATATATTTATAATCTTAGAATCCTTTTTTAGAGTAACAATATTATGAGCATCTAAATAACGATTATTACTTAAATTTAATTCGTTAGTTTTACAATTATTATCTTTTTTTATAAATTTAGATAAAATATTTAAAATTTTCTTCATTCAAACTTCCTTTTAAGAATAAACAACACAGATACAAAAAAACATTTTTATTTTATAAAAGAATATTTTTATTTGTATAGGCATATATTTTATGCTTATATGTATTTCAGTATTTATAATACTAAATAATTAAAAATATATTAATAAGTTCCCTTATTTTTTTAATTTTATGTATTTTAGTAATTATTAGCATTTGTGTCAATAAAAAATATATGTTTTTTATTTATTTAAGTTAATTTATAGGGATAATTGTGATATTTTATTGCTTTTTTGATATTTTATTGCTTACATGTAATACTTTATTACTAACATGTAAGTGGGGTGTTAATTTTTTAAGTGAAGTGTTAATTTTTTTTCTTAATAACTCTTTTTAATAAAAAAGATCCTACTGTTGCTCCATAATTAGTTGTTAGGTTTAAAATATCAGGGTCTTTTGTTATCCAACTACTATTATATACTGCTAATAAATGGGCAACACTTTCATTATCTTTATCTTGAAGAGTTTCTATTTTTTTATTGTTGATTTTCCATTCTGGTCTATACTTAGCAAACTCGTGTGCTACTGTCCATAAATAATTATCAAATACAAAATATATTTTTTTGTTTTTTGGATACCAGTTATTATTATATCTTGCTAACCTGTGTGCTACTGTCCATCCATTTTCGTCTGCTAATAATAATATGTTCTCATCTTGGGTGTTCCAATTTGGATTATATTTTGCTAAATAATGGGCGGTGGTAAGGTTTTTGTTATCCCTTAAAGCTAGTATATTATAATCTTTTGGTATCCAAGTTGGATTATTTTTTGCTAAATAATGGGAAACTGCAAGTCCTGTGTCTAGTTTGGTGCTTAAAAATTTTCTGCTTTTAGGTTTCCATTTTTGATTATATTTTGTTAATAAATCTAAAACAGTTTTACCTTCTTTATTTTTTAAATTTAATATCTCTATATCATATGTGGTAAAATTAGGATTATACATTGCTAAATAATGGGCAATTGTTTCTTCTTGTGAGTTTTTCATGAATAAAATAGATCGATCTTTTGGTAACCAATTGGGATTTTTTAAAGCTAAATAATGTCCTATTGTTTCACCCCTTTTATCTACTAATGATATGGTTTTTTTATTTTGAGGTAAAAAATTAGAATTAAAATTAACTAAATAATATGCTACTGTATTTTCCTTAGAATCCTTTAAAAGTAAAGTTTTTTCATCGTAGGTTATCCAATTTTTATTATATCTTGCAAAATAGTGGGCAACTGTAATTCCTTTATTATTTTTGATGCTTAAAATATCAAAATCATAGATTAAAAAATTTGGTTTTTTTTCTGCTAAAATATGGGCGATTGTTTCTCCTGTTGACTTAGATTTAAGGGATAAGATATTTTTATCTTGTGTAATCCATAGTGGATTATTAACGGCTAAATAGTATGCTAAGGAGTTTCCACGATCATCTTCTAACTTTAATAATGATTCTCTTGTAGGTTGAAAAAAATCTTTGTTTTTAGTTAAGTGATACATTATGCTATTATTTAAAGAATCACTTATAAGTAGAATCTTATCATCCTCTGTAACCCATTTTTTATTTTCTGTTGCTAAATAATAAGCAACGGAAAAGCCATCTTGATTTTTAATGTTTAAAATATCAAAATCTGTTGGATTAAAATTATCTCTGTTTTTAGCTAAATAATGTGCTAACTTATTCCCTAAAATATCTATTGGTAAATCGTAAATATTTTTATTACTTGGTAGCCACTCTTCATTATATTTAGCTAAATAATATAAAACAGTTTCATCTAAAGAATTTTGTAATTTTAAAATATTAATATCATCTGTTGACCAATTTGTATTATTCATAGCTAAAATATGGGCAATTGTATTTTTATTATAAGGTGTTTTGATGCTTAATACATCATATGATTTTGGTAGCCAATTTTTTTTATTAATTGCTAAAAAATATGCTACTGTGTTTTTATTTTGATCTGTTAGTTTAAGTAAATCTGTATCATAAGTTATCCAATCTTTAAGATAAATTGATAAATAATGGGGTATTGATAATTGATTCTCATCTACATTTTTTGGATTTAAGAAAAACTTTTTTCTTGCAAACCTTAAAAATTTAGAATATATAAAGCAATATAAAATATCTGATTTATCTTTATTTCTTAACTTACAATAAACTAATAAATTACTTTGATTTTTATTTAAAGTGTATGCTAATTGTTGAAAAATATCTTGGAGCAAGCTACTTTCTTTTGTAAAAATTAAATACTCACTTGGAATATTATTTTTATCAAACCTACTATTAAAATCCCTTGTTGTATTCATTAATAAAGCTATCAAAAATAAAAACACTACACAAAATATAATAATTAAATCTATAACTATTAAAGTGGATATTAAAAATTTATAATTTTTATAGTTCATGTTATTTGTATTTTATATGTTTGATGAAAATTATTTGATTGATTACAGGCTATTTATTTACTATTTATTAATTATACTATATATTTTATTAATATTACCACTAAAAATTATAAGTTAATTTGACTTTAACAACTGGGTAATAATCGTATGTTTCTGGTTCTCCGTCTATTGGGGTTCCAAATCCTACACTTAGATTTACCTTACCATCTACTACAAACTCAGAATACCATCCCATTAATGGTGTTTTATAGTTGTGTGTGAGGATAAAATATCTTACATCATCGTAATTTGCTCCAATATCAAAGCTTAGTGCTAAACTTAAACCACTAAAATAAGGATTATCAAATCTTGCTAATTTATAGGTAAAAGTGTTTTGACTAACAAATCCGCATTGAAACTCATAAATTAGTCCTTCGTATGCTCTTACAGATTGGGATGAACTTGCATTAAAATCTAGGTTTACAGGTAAGGTGTCTCTTGAGTATTGAATTCTAAAAATTGTTTTAAACTGTAATTTTTCAGTTAAAGGTCTATTATAATCTATTGTTAACCCATAAACACTGAATAAAGTTTGGGGAACATAATATGGATTTTTAGTCATTTTTTGGGCATCAAAAAATGGATAGCCGTAGGTATAAACTCCTCCTATGTGAAAAGTTCCTTTTTGTGAGTGATATGTATAATCTACTTTAAAATCCATATAACTAAGCTTTTCTGATGGACCTGGTATTTTATCGCCTTCTACCCATAATTTTTGAATTCCAAAATGTGGAACAAAAGATACTTTTGTTAATGTTGTGCTGCTTCTGTATAAATTATAGGTAGCATCAAAAGAAATAAAATAATTAAATGATTCTGTGAGTGTGGTAAAAGATTCTACTCCGTTCACAGGATCTCCTTCTACATAATCTTTTGACTGGAATCCATCTGCCTCATAGATAAAAGAAAACATCCACCCATTAATTGGCAAACTATAAGTAAAAGAAGCATTGCCTGAATATGATTTATTAAAATCGGTTAAAGATATATCTGAACCTGCATTTAAGAATAAAGTATCATTTGGAAGAAAAAGCTCTCCTGTATTGAGGAAATATTCTGGCTGTATCGGGGATGCTTTGCTAGATTTGTTATAACTGTAGGTTGTTCCTATTGATTGGGAAGTATACTTATCATTTAGTTTAGCATTTAAAATAATAATTGCATTTCCGTCTTCTGTTCCTTGTTGAATTTCCATATTTACAGAATATTTACCGCTATTATTTAAAACATCTAAGGCATTGTCTACTACCTTCATGTTTACAGGTTTGCCAATTACATTTAAAAAAGCTAACTTAACATTAATAGGTGGTAAAATGTCTGGATCAAAATCTATTCTTTCTAATTTACCTTCATTTACTTGAATTATTAGCTCTTTAGAATTTTTAATATCTTGTTGTGGTAAAAATACTGATGCTAGGGTGTATCCTGCTGAATTATATAGCTTTATAAATTCATCTAAAATAACCTCTTGTGCTAACTGCAATGTTATACATTTATTTTGATACTTTAAAGTAACTGAATTTATAATTTTAGCAGATAACAAAGTATTGCCTTTAACTATAATTTTATTAAAAGTATAACAAATTTTTCCGTCTGCATCATCGGAGATTTTTAATTTTTTGACAGGTGCTTTTTTAATTGTATAGCTACCTTCTTCTTGCTTGCTATAGGAATCTTTAATTTTATTATTTTCTTGTTGTTTGGCAGTTTGATCTAAGGTATTTTTTTTTGCATTTTCTTTACCTTTTTGAATCTGTGCTTCTTTTTGAATCTGTTGCTGTAGGTTTGATGCTCCAAAAACATTGATACATAAGAAAAATATAAATAAGAATATCAAATATTGTTTTCGCATTTAATAAAATAACTATCCTTTTGTTATGTGTTATGTAAAATGATAATGTAACATTTAATAAAGTGCAATAATAATATAAAACTAAGTCATGTTATTAATAATATCTTTAATTATAGATATTGTTAATTTTTTATTATTGGTTGCTAAAAAATTATCTATTTTGTTAGCTAAATCAATTAAAGTTTGACAATCTCTTTTTGAGTGTGTGAAAATTAAATCTAAAATTGATTTTGTAATTACAAATTGTTTATCTGTAAGATTCTTAATAAAAAGTGCCTTTAAAACATCATCACTGGGTTCTGTAATTTGTAAAGATATCATACTAAAAAATCTTGATTTAAGATCGTTTGTGTTAAAAACAAATTGGTTTGGGGCTTTTCTGCTAATAAATATTAAATTGTGTTCTTTTAATCCTTGGGTTGAATTATATAAATGAATTAAAATAATCTCTTGCTCTTTTGTTAGAGTTGTGATGTTGTCTATTGCTATATTTTTATAAGTTTGCAAAATATAATCTATTTTAGATATATCTGTTAAATCACTTAAAGAGATGTGGATTCCTGATTTATTTTGAATGTATATTTTAGATAAAAGGGTTTTTCCTACACCTTTATTTCCATAAATAAATAAAAATTGTGATTGCCAATTGTTTAACTCAAATAAATATTGATACACCTCTTTGTTAAAATCTGATATAATTATATCTTTTATGCTATAGTGATTTTTTATATTGGAAAAATCAAAAAACAATTGGAAATTATTTGTTGTAACCATTTATCTTTTGTTAATTTAATCTAATTGTGTAACAATAAAATTATTAGTATTTAGGTTTAGTTTATTCTTTCTTAAATCTTTTTGAAAATCTATAATTTCACCATCATAATTAATTATTGCGATAACATAATCCATTGTCATCTCTTTTATTATTACTTTGCTAACCTCGCTTATTTTGAGTAATTTGTTGTATACTAATATCCATTCTGAAATACCACTTAACTCAAATGTAAAAAGTTTTGATACTTTACTTTTTTCTATTTTTTCTAAATTATCTGTTTTATATGAACTTTCTAATTCTTTGATTGTTTTACTAAATGCTACTGGAATTGTTTCTGGTTTTGACTTTATAAATCTTGCTTCTAAAACATCGTAAATTTCTAAATCATATATTTCTTTTGATTCATCGTTTTCTGTTGTAATTTTATTGATATTTAATATTACTAAATATACTTGATTGGCTGAAAATTTATTTTTTAGTTCTAAGAGTTTATCTTTGTTATTTGTATATACATCTTCTTCTTTAATTTCATTTTGTGTTGGGATAATAAAGGTAGAAAGATATGTGTTTGGTTCTATGGATTGCCATAATTCTAGCCATTGATTTGGTTGATAAATAGACTTTAATCCATTTATATTAATAATTGGGATAACAACTATTTTATTATCTGTATATACTTTTTCTATATGATATATATTATTTGTGGATAAAAAATTATAAATATATTTTTTATCAAAAACATATTCTATTGTTAAGCTGTATGTGGTTTCTTGTATTACTTCTTTTATAATAGAAAATTGCACTTCTGCTGCTTTTGCTATATCTATTGTGATTAATGTATTTAAAGAGCTTTCATCTTCTTGTTTTATTATTTTTGCAATTGCCTGCTTGAGGGCAACAACCCTATTTTCTTTAATCATTGTTTGCTTTGCAACTGTTGGATCTTCGTTTTCTACTGTGCTTGAAATTGTTATTTTAAATAACTCTGCTTTAAGTGGAAGAATCAATAATGTAAATACGATAATTAAATGATATATAAATGATTTATTTTGCAATTGATTGTAATCCTTGTTTAGTTATTAATTTTATTAATTTAGTTGATTGAAAATACCATTACTATCTTCTTTGTATAATTTTATAATAAAATTATTTTTTTTTAAATCTAAATAGTTGGCATATCTAATTTTTAAATCTTCTTTTATATTTGTTATAATAGATAGCTTATTAAAAAAAAGATTGATTGCACTGTTATAAAAAATAGTAGCACTATCATTATCTATTTGATTTGAATCTAGGTTTTCGTCTATTACAAAATGATAATTATAATTACTAAAATCGTTGGGTAAAGTATTATAATCTGTAAGTATTATGTTTGTATCAAGGGAGATATCATCATTTAACTTGCAATGGGGAAGCCATAATGCTTTTGTCCATAAAAATTTATCAAATATCTCTATATTTTCTTTTTGTAAAAATATTATTAAAATTTTTGCAATATTATTTTCTTTTTTTATCATTGTGATGATTTTAATTAATAAAGAAATAATAGAATCACTATAATAAATATTAATTTGTTGGTTAGATTTTTGTTGGGTTGTTTCCATTTTTTAATAAATATATTTAACTATTAAGTATTGAAATAAAAGCTTAAAAACTTTGATAATAAATATACCCCGTAACCTGTTGCTCCTTGGTTTTGGTAA
>JBIIMR010000104.1:0-3866 GCA_044337895.1 Alphaproteobacteria bacterium | reverse complement strand
AAACACTTACATAGAAGACATAGACTTAAGAATGAATTTTTACAGAAGAATAGGGGATATAAAAAACCAAGAAGAAATCAAAACCCTAAGCTACGAACTAGAAGACAGATTTGGCAAAATCCCACTCCCATTAACAAATTTGTTAAACACAATAGAATTAAAAATCCTTAGCTTCCATGCAAATATAGAAAAAATAGTAGCAGGAACAAAAGGAATAACCTTTAATTTTTATAATAATAATTTTTCTAATCCCCAAAAACTACTAGAATTTATTTCTAAAAATGCACCTTTTTTTAATCTAAAACCAGATTCCTTAGTATACAAAAACAATTTAGAAACAACAGAAGAACAACTCACAAAAACAAAATTCATCCTCACCCACTTAATAACCCTCAATAAAATAGAATAAAACAACTCAAATTTACAAAAATTACTTGCAAAAAAAAACTAAATTATATAAACTATCTTCGGATAGATGGCTGAGCGGTTGAAAGCACCGGTCTTGAAAACCGGCGGGGTGCAAGCCCTCATGAGTTCGAATCTCATTCTATCCGCCATCTTTTTTAATTTTTAATAATTTTTACATAATGCAGAATATATTATCAAATGGTATTATTTTTTATATAAGGTTATAATGTTAGATTTATTTAACCAATTTAATACAGAATTTAAAAAAGTAAATTTTACTTTTATAGATTTATTTGCAGGTATAGGAGGTATAAGACTTGGATTTGAATATGCAGGAGGTAAATGCATATTTTCCTCAGAAATAGATAAATTTGCACAGCAAACATATAAATCTAATTTTAAAGAAGATATATTTGGAGATATCACAAAAATAGATGCAAGTAGCATACCTAAATTTGACATCTTATGTGGAGGTTTTCCCTGTCAACCTTTTTCACAAGCAGGATTAAAAAAAGGATTTACAGATACAAGAGGTACTTTATTTTTTGAAATAGCTCGCATTATAGAATATCATAGACCTAAAGTAATATTTTTAGAAAATGTTAAAAGGTTAAAAACCCATGATAGTGGAAAAACATTTAATATTATAAAACAAACCTTAGAAATGCTTGGATATGATGTATATTCAAAAATTTTAAATGCAAAAAATTTTGGTCTGCCTCAAAATAGAGAAAGAATTTATATTGTAGCTTTTTTAGGTAAGAGTAATTTTATTTTTCCAGAACCTTCTAATATTAAAACAAAATTAGGAGATATTTTAGAACAAGAAGTATCAGATAAATATACTATTTCTGATAAATTATGGATAGGACATCAAAACAGAAAAAAAGATCATTTATTAAAAGGTAATGGATTTGGCTATAGTTTGTTCAATCAAGATTCCGCATATACAAGCACCATATCAGCAAGATACTATAAAGATGGTTCAGAGATACTTATAGATCAGAAAGATAAAAATCCAAGAAAAATAACACCTAGAGAAGCAGCAAGATTGCAGGGATTCCCAGAAAATTTTATTATACCAGTTAGTGACAATCAAGCATATAAGCAATTTGGCAATAGTGTTGCTGTTAATGTTATAAAAGAACTAGCAAGATCAATTATAAATACCCTTCCACAAGTATATAACAATTCTATAAAGCAATTAAAACCTGTAGATACAAACTTAATTAAAGAAAATGCTATTTTAAAGGCACAAATTTTATGAAATTAAATAATCTACAAATAAGCAAAGAAAAATTAGATATTAATTTTAAATTTTATTTATTTTTAAAAGAGTTAAACTCTACCACAGGTGTAAAAGAAAAAGAAATTAATAAATTATTATCCTTATATTACCTACATATTAAATCAGATTATAAAAATATTATATCTTTATTTCAAATAGAATTAGAAACAATAAAAAATTACGATAGATTGCATAGTTTATCATCTTTGTTGTTAATAATTAGTGATAGCATTGATTTTTTCTTGTTTATTTTTGCTTTAAAATTACTTCAAATAAAACCCCTTATTCTTCAAGAAGCAAAATATATTAATTATTCTCATGTTATAGAAAATAAAAACACCCATCCATTATCTATAGAGTATGACAAAATAGGAAAAAATACCGCATATTATACAAGAGTAAATGGTGCTTTAATCTCTTTAATATTTTTTCAACACTTAGAAAATAATAATATTAATTTTATAAAAGATGCTAATAGTTTTTATTTAAAAGATTTAATAAAGGATTATCATCAAGTTAAATCCTATAAAGTAGAACCAAATCAAATATTTATGATAATGTTCTCAGAAACAATTAATCAATCTATTAAATCAGATGCAGGAATTTCATACGAAGATAGAATATATAATATATTAATTAGCTTAGGTATTAACAAAAATAATATTAAAAAAGTCCACGATTTAGCAGACAAATCAACAGAGTTTGATTTTTTCTTTGAAATTGACAATATTAGTTATGGTATAGGAGCAAAAAGAACTTTAAGGGAAAGATATAAACAATTTATTAAAACATCTATAACATCACAAATTGACATTATGATAGAAATAACATTGGGATTAGATTTAACTTTAGAGAAAGCTAAAACAATTAGTCAACATGGTGTCTATATCTTTGTAGCAGATGAAATTTATTTTAGTAGAGATTATTTAAAAATTCTACCAAACATTTATCCAGCTTCCAATTTAACTATTAATACATTAAAATCCCTAAAAAAATTACCCTTAAATTAAAAACTATGTTATACTATTAAATAGTTGGTTAAAGTGGGTAATAGCTGTTTTTTATTAAACAGAGGAAAGTCCGAGCTCCACAGGAAAAAAAGACTAGTTAACAACTAGCTAGGGCAACCTAAGAGACAGTGCCACAGAAAATATACCGCCTTATTTAGTTTTAATTATCTAAGGTAAGGGTGAAAAGGTAAGGTAAGAGCTTACCGCTTTTTTGGCAACAAAAAAGGCAGGGTAAACCTTCTTTGGAGCAAGATCAAACAAAATACCGTTTTATTTTTAATAAAGCTAATTCCTGTAGCAGGTATTTGGGTAGATCGCATGAGGTTAATAGTGATATTAATCCAAGATTAATTGTTACCATCTAATTTAGTTAGTCAAATAACTATTTTATTTACAGAACTCGGCTTATATCTTAACCAACTTTTTCTTTTTAACTATTTTTAACTTTTATTAAAAAAATACACTGAAAAACAATATATTTACCATGTCCTTAGATATTTCCAATCTTTTACAAGTCAAGCAAACAAGAGATCATTTTCCAGTTTTAATTCAAGAATTTAACGATTATTTACAATTACACAAATCAATTTTAGCAAAAAATAATCAAAACAATATTCCCCTTTATGTAGATGGAACCTTTGGGGCAGGCGGTTACAGTGAACTTATTTTACAAAACACAAATGCAAATCTTATAGCAACAGATAGAGACTCCCTTGTTTTTCCATATAAAGATAAATTAAAATCACTTTATCAAGATCGCTTTAATTTTTTCCATAGCACTTTTTCAAGCTTACCAAAAATTTTATCACAAAATTTTAATCAAAAAATAGACGGACTTTTCTTAGATTTAGGAATATCAACCATGCAATTAAAAGATGAATCAAGGGGTTTTTCATTTAATTCAACAGGTGATTTTATTTTAGAAATGGGATTAAATGAAATTTCAACCGTTGAATTTTTAACTAAAGTGTCAGAAAAAAATCTCTCAGACATAATCTATTACTACGGCGAAGATTTTCAAGCAAAAAAAATTGCAAAAGCAATTATTGACTACAGAAATAAAAATAAATTATTTAAAACAAAAGATTTAGTAGAATCCCTAAGGCAAGTTTTAGGTTATAAAAGAAAAAACACGATAGATCCCCTTACAAAAACTTTCC
>JBIIMR010000013.1:0-12857 GCA_044337895.1 Alphaproteobacteria bacterium | reverse complement strand
GTATTGCTTATATGAAGCTGTTGTTTTTATTTTTTGACGAAGATCTTTATATTTAGGTATAATTGAACTTGATGTATAAAACCAACTATAATGGCAATTACTACATAATATAGGCATTCCTTGATAAATAAAAGCAGAATTAAGTTGCAGATTGTTGCTACAAGAAGGACAAGAAATATTTTTAAGCATTCAACTATGTAATCTTTCTATTAAATAAATTATTTATTAAAAGTTATGATTATTATTATATTGTTATTATAATGGAAGATCAAAATTTTTTCTACTTATTTTTTATTATTTTATGTTAATATGTTTAAAAATATCTTTAAAAATTTTTTAATTGGTTAATTCTTTGATAATTGGGGTGGGTGGATGATAGAAGAAGAAATATATTTAGATAAAAACAAAGATTTAGTATTTTTTGAAAATGTTGGGTTAAGGTATGATAAAGATAATGAAATATTAAAAGATGTTGATTTATCTGTTAAAAGTGGGGATTTCTATTTTATTTTAGGTGAAAGTGGAGCCGGAAAAAGCACTCTTTTAAATTTAATTAATATGAAAATAAAGCCGACTCGTGGTTTTATTAATATACTTGGAAAAGATGTTAATGTTGTGGGCAGCAGTGAGCTTGTTGATATTAGAAGAAAAATTGGAATGGTTTTTCAGGATTATAAATTAATTGATTATATCTCTATTTTTGATAATATAGCTTTACCACTTAGAATCAATAGGGTTGATGAAGATGAAATTGTTAAAAAAGTTTATGAAATTTTAGAATGGATAGAGCTTGATCAATATGCTTCTGTTATGCCTCCTGTGCTTTCTGGAGGACAAAAACAAAGGGTGGCAATAGCAAGGGCGGTTATTACTAATCCTTGTTTATTACTTGCGGATGAACCAACTGGAAGTGTGGATAGTGTTATGTCTAATAAAATTATGGAGATGTTTATGGATCTTAATAAAAGCGGAATGGCAATTATGATTGCAACTCATAATATAGATTTAGTTGCAGAATCTAATAAAAAAATTATTTTAATACAAAATAATAAGGTAAATGTTTGTAATATATAACAATAATAAAAATTTGTTTTTTAGAGGATTAGATATTTTGGGAATTTTTAGAAAAAAATATAAATTATTGAATTTTTATAACAAAAACTTTTGGAATAGATTTTTTCTTTTTGTAATTGCTGTTGTCGTTTGGTTGGGATTTGTTTCTATTATGGCTTCTGGTATATTGGAAAAAATTTTAGATCCTATTAACTTTGCAAATGGAAGGCAAATTTTTATTGAGATTTATCCTGAGAGTGTTATCTCTAATAATAAATATAGAAAAGATATTGTGGTTGATTTTTTGAGTCAGTCTAATATGGTGGAAAATTTTCAGGTAGTGGAAGAAAAAGAAATACTAGAAATAACTAAATCTTTTGTTTCTTTTGCTGATTTTGATTCTTCTAAAATGCCTTTTCCTACTATAATATCTGCTATATTAAAAAATGAAGTAGAACCAATTACTTTGGAAAAAAAAATTCAAGATAAAGTTAAAAATGTTTATGTAGAAACAGAAATAGATGCGGTTAAAAAATTGGCACTTCCTTTTGTAACAGCTAGATTTTTCTCTTTACTTATTCCTATAATATCTATAGGAGTTATGGTGGCTATTATATTTTTAATTATTTTAGCTTTGCTTTATTCACATAAAGATACTATAGAAATATTAAGTTTTTTAGGTGCTAGAAATATTACAGTTGCTTTAGAATTTGCTAATTGGATTTTTTTTAGAACTTTAATTGCAACACTATTTGGGATTATTTTGGGTATGGTATTTGTTATAATATTAATTGCATCTTTTAATATTGCTGATATTTTGAGACCTTCTATTCATACTATGTATTTAATTGGTTCTATGGTTGTTGTTTGCCCTTTGTTTGCATATTTTTTTGCTATTTTATGTGTTAATAAGTTTATTTATAGAATAATTAATTAGTGATAAGGAAATGAGTGATAAGGAATGTTAAAAATGGAAAAATTAATTGTACTTATAAGGTCAACTATTGCTTACTTTATAGTTTATCCTATATTTTCTTTTTTCATTTTATTTAATTTTTTTATACCATCTCGTGGACAATATTATAAATTTTATCAAAAATATATGTTAGGCTTAAATAAAATTAATAGAAAATTGTTAGCTATTATCTGTGGATTTGAAGTTGAGTATAGGGGACTTGAAAATATTAAAAAAGGTAAGTTTATTGTTGCTAGTAAACATCAATCTGCTTTTGAAACATATATGTTATTTGATGAATTCTTTAATAATGTTTATTGGGTTATGAAAGAATCTATTATTAAAACATTTACAATCGGGAATGCTATAAAAAAATTAAAAATAGTTCCTATTAACAGAAAAACGATAGCTGTTAATGCCTTTGTAAAAGCTTGCGAAGATTGGTTTTTGGATAAGGAAGATGCTCAACTTGTATTGTTTCCAGAGGGAACTCGTGGAGATATTTATAAAAAATATAAATATAAAAAAGGTGTTTTTTATGTGTATGAAAATTATAAAGTTCCTGTAATACCTGTTGCACTCACAACTGGGGTTTGTATGCCTAGTAAAAAATATTGTATGTATTCTGGAAAAATTATTGTTGAATTTTTGCCTCCTATTGAAATTGGTTTGGGTTATGATGATTTTATGGGTAAACTGGAAAATACTATTGAAAATAAAACGAATGAACTTTTGGCAGAAATTCCTGAAAATTTATTAATAAGGGAATTAAAAAAAGTTAAATAGTTTTTATTCTAATTTATAAATTGATACAGCCGATAAAAATTAGCTCACAATGATTGATGATTATGTTATTTGTGTAAAATTTATCTGTTGAAATAAAATTATATTTTGTGTTTGAATCTAAAATTTTAAAATCTTTATGGGAAAAACTTTTTGAGGTAATAAAATAAGAGATATTATTATTGCCTTCTTCTATTTTACTATTGGATAATAAAAAAAGAGTAGGGGAAGAATTTGTTAGGGGTAGTGCCATTGTAATTTTAGGAATTGGTTGTGGAGTTATGTGATTTTTATAGTAAAAATTATAATAAAGGAGCCACCATTTTTTTTTATTATGAAAAGAGGGGGGGGATACTAAAATATTTAGGGATGGATTTTGATTGATTTGTTGAAAACAGTCTTGTAAATTTTTTGCTATAAGATAATGTGCATTGTTGCTAAAATAGTATTTTGTTAATTCTAATTGGGTAGGTAAATTTTTATTTTTAGGTAAAATAAAAGATAAGTCGCCTTCTATTAGTAAAGTTGCTGAGATTAGTTCTCTCCAGATTTTTTGAATATGATTCTTGTGGTAGATTCCTTGAAAAATATTATTTATTTTATGGAATATTTCTACTTCCCTTAGTGGGCGAATTTTAGTAATTTCATTTTTTTTTATTTCTTTAACCAAGGGAATAAGTTGACTTCTTTCTGCTATTAAAGATAGTAATTTGTTATCTATGGAATCAATTTGATTTCTAATAGTTTGTATGCTTAGTGGTTTTTGTGGTATATTATTTTGTGATTTGGTGTGGTGTGGCATGGTGTTTTTAATAATAATTGTGTTAAAAGTTTTTAGATAAGGGTTTATTTTAGATTATGAAGTATTATAGCATAAAAATTTTAAAAAATAATATAGTTTGGTTGTTTGTTGATTCTAAAGGACAAGGAATTTTAGTTGATTGTGGAGAATCAAAGCCAGTTCTTGAATTTTTAAAAAAGCATGGGATTGATTTAAAATATATTCTTGTAACACATTATCATTATGACCATGTTGATGGGATTTTGGATGTTGCTTTAAAAACAAAAGCAAAAGTAGTTGGGGTTAAAAAACAAGGTAAAGAAGAGATAATAGATATTTTTGTAAAAGATGGGGATGAAATTAATCTTTTGGGAGAAAATATTCAAATTATGAATGTAAAAGCACATAGTGATTGTGACAGTATATATTACTTTAGGGATAAGAAATTTTTAATTACAGGGGATATAATTTTTTCCCTTGGGGTTGGTAAAATTTTTGAGGGTAGTATACAAGAGATGTTTAAAATTATTTATAAAATAAGGGGTATGGATAAAGATATTTTAATTTTTTGTGGGCATGATTTATTAAATGCTAATTTTTTATTTGCAAGGGATTTATTGAATGTTGATTATAGTTTAAAAAAATCCTGCATTCAAAATAAAATATTGGATTTACCTTTAAAATTTGGTGAAGAAATATTAATTAATCCTTTTTTTAATTATGATAATAAATTTTTAAAAGAAAAAATTGGATTAATCAATGGGGATGATTTTAGTGTGTTAAAATCTTTGAGGGAAAAGAAAGATAAAATTTAGCTTAGTGTGTAAGTTGAATAATATTTTGTGCTAATGTGTTAAATTTTTCTTTGAATGTTTCTTGTGATATTATCATATTTTTTAAAATCTGACCTTTTTGATCTATTTCTTCTTCTGTTAGTTCAAAAATAGGTTTGCCATGTAATTGGGACTGTGCAATAAGAGAATTAAAATCATTAATTTCTGCTAAATCGTAAGGTGTATTTTGGGTTATTTCTGTAAATTTATCTTTTGAAATTACATTGTTGGTTTTTGCTAATTCATTTACTAATAAAATTGATTTATCCCTAATTTTATCAATCCAATCTTTAAAAGACTTAGCTGGTTTTTGGTTTCTTATGCGGAAATTTTGCTCTATAATACCTAAAAACTTAGCATCTGTTTTAATTTTGTGGAAAGTAGGATTGCTATCTTGAAATCGATCTAGTTCTTGTTTCCATTTAGGTAAAAAATTAATTAAAGATTCTATTGCTTTATAGCAGAAATAATCTGGAAAACATGGAATAATAAAAAAATCGCTATTAAATAAAAAAATTTGATTTAAGCCGTTTTTACTAGGGTTGAGGTCTAATATTATATAATCAAATTTATCTTTTTCTGATAAATTATTGATTAATTTAGGAAGGTATCCTGGTATAGATTTAAGTGAGGCAAATGCTTCTCCTACTCCTTTAATAATAGAGGATAACTGATTAGAAAAATCATCTAAGTTAGGGCTACCTGCTAAGAGATATAGGTTTGGATTATGTTTTGATTGAATTAATTTTTCTGTTATTACATCTAATGTTTTACCTGATGATAAAAAATCATTGATAATTTTATCTAAAGTTATATATTGATTGCTTTGGTAAATTTGTTCTATATTGGAATCTTCGTTAAATCCAAAGAATAGTGAAGTTAAGTTACATTGGGAATCTAAATCTACTAAAAGGGTTTTTTTACCTAATTTTGCTAAGCTGTAAGCTAAATTGTAAGAAGTTGTAGTTTTTGAAACTCCTCCTTTATGATTAAAGAAACAAATAGACTTTGCCATATTTTTTACCTTTATTAAATAGAAATTAGGGATTTTATTTTATAAGATACTAACATTGTAAAAGCATGGTGTCAATGTTTTTAGTAATATTTAGTTAGGGTTTTTTTGATAGTTTGATAGTGTTTTTTGTTTATATTCTAAAAAAGTATCTGTTTTAATTGCTTCGCGGATTTCTTGCATTAGATTAAGATAATAATGGAGATTGTGGTAAGTTAGGAGCATTGCTCCTAGCATTTCTTTTGCTCTAAATAAATGATGTAAATAGCTAAGGGAATAATTTTGGCAAGTTTTACAAGTGCAGTTAGAATCTAGTTTATCTTTGCTATCTTTATATTTGGCATTTCTGATATTTAGTTCTCCTATTGAGGTGAAAGCTTTGGCATTTCTGCCTGCTCTTGTTGGCATTACACAATCAAACATATCTATTCCTAATTCTACTGCCCCTAGGATATCTTGTGGTCTTCCTACTCCCATTAGGTATCTTGGTTTGTTTTTTGGTAGGTGATCTGTTGTGTATTCTAAAACTTCAAACATTATATTTTGTGGTTCGCCTACTGCTAATCCTCCTACTGCATAACCGTTGAAGTTGATATCTGATAAAAATTTTGCTGAATCTATTCTTAAATCTTGGTAAGTTCCGCCTTGATTAATACCAAATATACCGTATCCTTCTCTTTGAATGAAAGCTTGATAACTTTTTTGTGCCCAGTTGTGTGTTCTTGTTAGTGCTTTTTTTGTTTCTTCATAACTTGCTGGATATTTTACACATTCATCAAATACCATTGTAATGTTTGAGTCTAAAGTGTGTTGAATTTCAATTGATTTTGCGGGAGTTAAAAAATAATATTCGCCGCTTAAGTGGGATCTAAATTTTACCCCTTCATCGCTAATTTTATTTAATGAGCTTAGGGACATTACTTGATAACCTCCTGAATCTGTTAGAATTGATTTATCCCAATTCATAAAAGAATGGAGTCCGCCTTGGGATTTTATAATATCTTGCCCTGGGGTTAACATTAAATGGTAGGTGTTTCCTAAGATGATTTCTGCACCTAGATCTTTTAGCTCGCTAAAATGGATTCCTTTGACAGTTGCTTTTGTTCCTACGGGCATAAAAACTGGAGTGTTAATTGTGCTGTGTTTTGTTATTAAAGTTCCGAGTCTTGCTCTTGATTTGCTACATGTTTTATGTAAGGTAAAATTTAATGACATTTTTTAAACTTCTTAATTTATGGGTTGGGGGTTATATTGGTTGGGGGTTAGTTATTTTTTTATGTAAAAAACAACAATCACCATATGAAAAAAAACGGTAATCTTGAGTAATTGCATGTTTATATGCTGTTTGCATTGTGTTTAGCCCGCAAAAACTTGATACCAAAATAAAAAGGGATGACTTTGGTAAATGAAAATTGGTTAACAGGCAGTCTACATTAAAATTAAAATCATTATGGATAAAAATATTTGTGCTTGTGGTTGTTGCTGTTGCTTTTTGATGGGTTAAAAAATTATGTTCTATTGCTCTTAAGCTTGTTGTTCCTACTGCTATTAATCTACCGCCTGCTTTTTTTGTTTCATTTATTAGGGTTGCTGCCTCTTGTGAGATTGTGTAATCTTCTGAGTGCATCTTATGCTCTGTGATATCTTGTGTTTTAACTGGTAAGAAAGTTCCTGCTCCTACATGGAGGGTTATGGAAGTGGTTTTGATGTTTTTTTCTTTAAGAAGTTTTAAAATATGTTCGTCGAAGTGAAGTCCTGCTGTGGGTGCGGCGGTTGACCCTTCTTGATTGGCAAAAATTGTTTGGTAGTATTTTGCATCTATTTTTTTTTGTTCTTCTGTGGTTTCTTTTCTTTTGATATAAGGGGGGAGAGGTATCTCTCCTATTTGTGCTAAAAGTTCAAAAATATTTTCTGAGGGTTGAATGTTAAATTCTAATTTTGCTTCGCCATTGATAATTTTTGAAGTTATTTTTGCTGTTATGTTGTTTTTGAAAATTAATGTATCTGTTTCTTGTAATCTTTTAGAATTTTTAAAAAAAGCTAAAAAAGTATTAAATGTAAGTTTTTTATGTAAATTAAGGAAAATGGTTGCCTCTTGTTTTTTTGCCTTAAGTTTAGAATAAATAACCTTGGTATCATTAAAAATTATTAAATCTTTTTCTGTAACTAAATCTATAAAATTATAAAATGTTGTATCTTTTAATGTGTTTTTTGATGTGTTTGGATTTACAACTAACATTTTAATTTGTGATTTGTTTAAAAGCGGTTGTTGTGCTATGTTGTTTTCATTAAGTGGAAAATCATAATTTGATAAATTAAATTGAGGAAGTGGGATTTTTTCCATAGACTTACTTTTTTATTTGTTGGTAATTTTTAATTACAATTTATATTAATTATATTAAATTTAATATATTATATTTAATTATGTTTTTTAAATCAATGAATTTGAATTATTATTATAATAATACATCAAATATATTTAAAGGTAAAAGAGGTAAATGAAAAAAAATATTCTATGTATTTATGGAAGTTCTACTGGAAATACGGAAAAATTAATTAATGGGATTAAGGTAAATTCTATAATAAAAAATCATAATATTAATGTTATAAATTCTGCTATTATTAAAGATGTTTTTGTTATAGAAAAAAAGTGGGATTTAGTGATTCTGAGTTCTTCTACTTGGGGGATTATGCCTCCTTGCTTACAAGAAGATTTTGAAAATTTTTGGAAACTTTTGGATAAATCTAGCATTAGTGCAAATAAATTTTTAATAATGGGATTGGGGGATAAATATTATCCTCATTTTGCATATGCAGTGGACTTTTTAGTAGAAAATATTCTTAAATATAATGGGATAGTGCTTGATTATCTAAAAATTCAAGAAAATTGGGAAAATAATCAAAAAGAAATTTATTATTGGATAAATAATTTGCAATTTTAATTTTAAAATTCTTGCAATTTTAATTAAATGATATTATTATTTTTTTAGATAAATAAAAAGTTAATTATTTGATAATTTTATTGTTTACTAGATTCATGGGATATTTATTTTATATTAAATGGATATTTATTTTGTTCCTCATTAGTTTATGATTTTAGTGTGGGTTTTTGAATCTTTAAATGATTTTTTTAGTTGAATTTTTAAATGTTTATGTGTATTTTATGATAGGAAATTTGTTGATTAAATAGATTTCTTAATTTTGAAAATAGGATTTAATAAAATGAAAATAAAAAGCTCTTTGAAAAGTATGAAAAATAGATCTAAAGATTGTATGATTGTTAAAAGAAGGGGTAGAATATATGTTATTAATAAAGTTAACCCTAAATTCAAAGCAAGACAAGGTTAATTAAGTTAAGTATTCTTTTATATCTTTGATATGAAATTTTATGTTGTGAAGAATTTTTTGATTCTTTTCAATATTATTTTTGTTGACAAAATTGGATGATTAAAAAGTGAAATAAAGAATGATTTTTAAAAAGCAAAGTAAATAAATACAATAAAAAAATAAATAAAATAGGTGGTGTGATTTTTTATGTCTGATAATCAAGTAAAGAACGATTATGTAAATAATTCGGTAACAAAAAATAAAGATGATTTTTTCTCTAAAACATTTGATACAAATGCTTTCTCTAAAATTTTGGATATGGATATTTCTTTGTATGGAAATAAAAAAGAATCTATAGAAAAAATTGAAGATAAAGATACTGATGATAAAAATACGGATGATAATGGATATAGTTCTGCTGATGGTGATGAAAATTCTGTTATTAAGGAAAAAGAAGATACAATAGATGCTCAAAAAACAGAATCTTTTGTTGATAATGCTAACCTTAAAGATTTAAAAAAAGGTGAAACTGTTGCGGATAATAATAAAAGTAAAAATTTTGTTGATGCCGACTTTGAAACAAAGGGTTATAAAAATAAGGAAAGTAGATTTTATTTTGTAAACAAAGTTAAAGAAGTTATTGCATCTGTTAATAACTTAATGAAACCTTTTGAAAATGCTTTAATAAATAATTTACCTATTAGCAAAGTAATTACAATTCCTTTTAAGTTTTTATTTGGAATTGTTTTTAAATTAATTGTTGGGATTGTTTATTGTGCTTCTTTTGCTAGGGTTATTATAAATAATTTTGTAGTTAAATTTTTTTTTGTTGCCTTGATAGTGTTGTTTATTGCACAGGTGTTTTCTACAAGATTTATTAATACGGAAAAAGGTAAAAATTACTTTTCTTCATTTGTAAAAAAACATACAGGTTATGAAATGGTAATAAAAGGTAATTTGAAAGTGTATGCTATTCCATCTTTTATTGTAGAAATTTCTAATGTTGAATTCTTTAAAAATAAGGTAATGAGAAATAATGATTTAGCTATAAATAATGTAAAAATTAATAAAATGATTCTAAAACTAGATATGTGGACTTTGTTGACAAAATTTAAAATTAGAGTAAAAGAAGTTGATTTGATGCGACCTTATATTGGTTTGATTTTCTCATCTAAAAAAAGTTTGGATACACAATTTAATTTTATAGATTCAATGGCAAAAATAAATTCTATACCTCTTGGAATAGTTGAAAATTTTAAAAATGATGAATACTTAGGTTTTAATTTTGTTTATTCAATTGGATTTGATAAAAATAGAAAAAGTAATGGAATATTTGGTAATGTTAATGATTCCTTATATTTAATGAAAAAAGAATATTCTAAATTGGAATATAAAGTTGAAAATGAAAAAGTAGATACTATTGAAAATACCAAAAAAGAAAAACAGTTAGAGAATATAAATAATTCTGATGTGTATAGATTTTTAAGACAAATTACACTTGATTTGAATAATGAGTACTTGAATCAAATTAATATTCGCAATGGTGAGGTTTCTTTTGCTAATAAAGAAAAACAAATTCTTTATTTAACTAATGTTAATGTTGAAATGAATTCTTTAAAAGATGAAAATAATGACTTTATAGCAAGTGTTGGTTTTGAAATGTTGAAAAATAATTTTTATTTCAATGTTTTATCTAAAAATAAAAATTTAAAAATCAATGGTGGAAGTGATAGCCTTAGTGAAAAAATGAATGATATTTTAGTTGTTGGTTCATTTGATGAGAGTAACGATTTTGTAGGAAGTTTGGAAATTAATGATGTAACTCTATTAAATTTATTAAAAACTATTTTTGTTAATTTAGATGTTAAGCAAATTAATGAAGCTAAACTTAGAGTTGATAATTTGAGGGTTAATTCGTCTTACATATATATGGATAAGTATAGTTTAAAAATAGATAATAAGGATTATAGGGGTGCTTTTTCTTGGGGATATGGAACAACTAATAATATGTATTTAAAATTAGATTTGATAGATTATAATTTAGGCAATGTTTTTGATTATCCTGTGTCTGGATATGAAAATTATATTGGTAAGATCGTAAATATTGTGATGGATAAATACTATCAGGGGTTAAAAAATTTAGCTCCTAATTTCTTTGAATTGGATGTATCTGTTAATAATTTAATATCTCTTGATTCTGGCGGAAATGTAAATAATTTGGGAGATCTGTCTCTTTCTTTATTTTTTGATTCTAAAAATTCTTTATATGTTGATAAATTTAATTTACAACTTAGTGATGCTAATTTATCTGGATATGGAAAGTTGATACTTGATTCTAAATCTGGGTACTTTAATTTGAATATAAAAGGGCAAGCTATAAGTGTTGCAAAAATGTTTGGGCTTAGTGATAGGGCTACTGATATGTTTGTTTCATTTAATGATGGGTATGGGTTTTTGGAGGCACAATCTATACTGAATATTGAAAATAATAAGTTGATGTTTCATAATATTAATGGAAAATTTGCTAATAAAAAATTTCAAAATGCAATGCTTGTAATTAATAATAGGGTTGATGTTGATGAAGCAGAGCTTGTTATTAAGATTGATAGTTTGGATTATAGTTATTTTAAAAAATTTTATGACAAAAATTTGCAAAAACAATCTGAGAATGTTGAGCTTTCTATTTTACCATTAAAAGATGATTTGATTTTAAAAATTAATCTTTCAGCTGAAGATTTTAACTATAAAAATTTAATTCTTAAGGATTTTGTTGTTGATGTGGTGATGTCTAAAAATAATATAAGTTTGAATAATTTTGAAGTTAAATCTTTATCCTCTGGTAGTATTAGGGGTAATTTTTTAATTGATAGGCTTAATACAAATTTTGTTATAGGAAACTTAAGTTTTGATAAATTTTTTATAAATCTAAAAAATGCTAATGGCTTTTTATTTGAAAATAATAAACTGCAAGGAAATATATTTATTGATGGGCAGTTTAAGGTTAATGTTGATAGCATAGAAAAAATAGCTAATGGGTTAAATGGAACTTTATCTGTTGGAACATTTGAAAGATATAAAAATAATAAAATATCTATTACTAATGGTTTTTATATTACTGTAGAAAAAATGAAAAATAATGATTTAATAGTTCAAGATTTATTTGGAAAATTAAATGTTGTTAATGGGAAAATAGATTTTTATCCTGTTGTTGTTTTGTTTATGGATGGTGATGGTAAAAAAAGGGGAAGCTTTGAGGGAAATTATAATTTTTATATGGATAAAATGGAATTAAAAGGTTATTTGAGTAATTTGCAAAATGTTAAGGTTATGGACTTTGAAATTATTGGTAATTTGTCTAACCCTGTTTTTGATATTAAAAAAACTCAAAAACCTACAAAATATTTAAATAATAAGATTACAAAAGAGATTGCTACAATATCTAAATCTAAAAAAGCAGCTTTACCTAAATTAAAAGGTGAAAATTCTACAATTAATAATAATCCTTTAAAAAATAATAAAATTGGAAAAGATGCTACATCTAAAAAATTTGAAAAAGAGTTGAAAAAAAATGTTATAGACTCTGAGAATGAAAAGAAAAAATATATAGAAGAAATGAAGAAAAAAAATGAAAATGTAGAAATAAAAGAAAGTAATGACTTACCTGAAATATATTAGTAGCTATTGTTTTTAATAAATTTTTGTTATATAATTTTTAATTATAGGGTGTGTTTGATTTTTTATAAAAGATTATAGTGAAGTAATTGTTAATGACAGATCTTCTGTTTTAAATAATTGTTTTAGTATCTTTATGATAAATTTCATTCTCTTATTTAAATAAAATAGTTTTTATTCTATTTTTTTATTTAAAGGGTCTTTGATTTGTATTTAAAATATATAAATATTATAATTTTTGGATTTTTTATGTGTATGTGTTACATGCAAGATCTAAAAATTTATGCTATGTTTGAGGAAAATTGTTCTAATCCGAATAATTGCATTATAATAACTGATGATGAAGTTAGATACAATGGTGAATCGCTCGATCTTAATGGTTTTGGGGATTATGATTACTTATATTTAAATAATTCAAAAATGACAATAATTGACATAAAA
>JBIIMR010000103.1:0-3877 GCA_044337895.1 Alphaproteobacteria bacterium | reverse complement strand
CTTTTAACTCAGGTTTTATAAACTTATATTTTAATTGTTGCCAACTTGGCAACAAACCAATACTTTTTTTAATCAATAAGGTACTAATTTTATTTTTAAAATCTTCCTCGTTTAATTCTGTATTATCAATCTTACTCGTTGCATTCTTACTAGATGATAATTGTCTTTCTATAGATATTGAATTACCATCAATATTTATATCTAGTTTAACATCATATTTATCTTTTTTAAATGCTTCCTCAATAGAATTAAATTCGCTCTTTTCCTTATCCTCATCTTTATATATATCTGTAATCTTACCTCCTAAGCAATACTTAACTAGATGCAAAAAGGTTGTTTTACCAACACTATTACCTTTAGGAGAAGAATTTATTATTAAATTTAATCCTTTTTTAAAAACAATAGGTTCTCTTAATAATTTGCCATTCTTATAGAGAGTTAATTTTTCTAAATACATATATCACCTTTGTTTGTAATTTTTTTTATAAACTTTAACATATATAACCAAGAAATAGATTGAGAAAAAATATAAAATGAAACAGAATAATAGCCTTTTTTTTTATATTCATCATATAAATCTAAAATATCAAATTCTTTTTTATTAGATTCTAGAATTAATTTAATAATCATCGCTCCAATATAAACAATATTCTTATGTGGGTGAATATCTGTGCTAATTAGCATTTTTAGGCTTCTCCAAAATTTTACACTCAATAAAAGAATGTAAAACAAAATATAATGAAGTAATATCTAAATGTGTTTTATCAAATCTATCAAGCTGTATACCTTTCTTAGTATTTTTAATTACATAAGATATAATATTATCACCACCATTTATATCTTCTCTTTTAGCTTCTGAGTATAAACCAGAAAAAAAATTATAAATTGCAATTATATTATCAAATTCATTTAATATGTTTTTTATCTTATGATTTAGTTCAAATGCTATAAAAATCTCCTCTTTATACTTACTTACTTTATTGCAATCTATTTTATCATCAAGAGTATAACTTTGATTGTTACCTATTTTATTTATCTTTATTTCACTCAAATCTTGTTTATTTAAAATTTCTTCAACAAATCTATTTGCTATTTTTGTTATAATGCTTGTAATTTCTGTAGGATTCAAGTAGTTTTTTATATAATTATTATTTTGAGTATTATTATCACCAGTTTGACTTGTTCCACCTGACTGATTTTTATTCTTGTTTATCATTATTTTTTTCACCAATGAAGATCTTATTTTGAGTATTATTTTGAATATTATTATTACCAGTTTGGCTTGTTCCTCCTGACTGATTTTTATTAATATTATTATTTCTTTTTATAACAAATATAAATTTAAAACAATAAGTAATACCATTAAAACAATAAGTAATACCAGATAAAAATAAAGATAAAATATATTTTAAAAAATATAAAACATAATTCATGCTCAACTCCTAAAAATAATATAAAATACTATTTTATATTATAACATACTTTTAATAAAAATTTAATATTGAAAAATCTGTTAGTATGGTTAAGATTTCTTTTTCTAATGATTCATTAAGTGTGGTCATGGGTGCCTGTTGTTTTAGGGATTATAAAACTTTAAGTTGTGTTAAAATTATATAATATAAAAAGGGTATCTGCAAATATAATTGCAAAAAGTTTGGGGGATGGTGCTGGGTATTGTATTGATGGGGTTTGTGTTAATGAATGTTTTGAATGGATTGTGTTGGGTGCGGTGCGGTGGAGGGTTTTGTAGGTTGAAAAATTTTGTTTTCTTTGCTTTGGGTGTGGTGGGGTGTGTTGTTGGGTTTATATTTTGCCCTTACCTTTTGATTGCTTTTTGTGGGTTTTTGTTTATTTATAGAGGTAGATTTTTTTCATGAGGTCGATTTTTTGGAAGAGGTTTGCTGAGTTTTGCAGGAGATGTTCTTTGATTTTGAAAATTGCTAGTGCTTTATTATCATGCATAAAATTAATGTATACTATGTCTTCTTCTGTTGAGTTATAATAGGTTAAAATCCTAAAAGATATATCATCGTTATAACAAAAACAATAATCTAATAAATAAACTTTTGTGGTTTTTCCTACTTGAACTTTGTTTTTATACATTTTATAATATAGCCAATTTTCTTGCTTAGTTAAATACCTGTGCAAAAGTTTTTCTACATTATGGGAATCTGAATAGTAAATAAAAAAATCTGTTAAAAAATATATAAAAATTATTGCAGTGGTAATTGCAAGAATTATAAAGATATTGCTAAAAAACCCATATACCATATAAACGATTGCAGTTAATACAAAAAAACCTAAAAAAAAGTTAGTGCTGTTTTTTGAAATAATGTCTTTAAACATAATTTATAAAGTCCTAAAAAATATATAACAATAATGCATAATTATATATTCTTATTAATAAATTGTAAAGAGTGTTTTTTGATAAAAGTGTTTTTTTATCTTAGATATCTTTTTTAGATATCTTTTTTAAAGCGAGTGATTTTTTTTAACTCAATTGAAAGTAATTTTTTTTTCTGTTTCTTTTTGATATATTCATTGGTGTTTTTTGTATCTATTACTTCATTTTTAATTTTATTGTATAAACTTAAGCAATCTTTTGGTAATAAATTGTTTGCTATTGCTTCTAAAACTTTACAATCTGGTTCTGAAATGTGTTTGCAGTTTCTAAACTTGCAGTTGATACTGTATTTTTCTATATCCTCAATTAATTTATTTGATTTATAATTGCTTTCTTCTGTTAACCAAATTCCAAATTCTTTAATTCCTGGGGTGTCTATTATTAGCCCTCCTTGGGTAAGTAAAAAAAGTTCTCTGCTGGTTGTGGTGTGTTGCCCTTTTGAGTTGAATTTGTTGACTTCTTTTGTATTTTGTTGATTTTTTTTCAGTAAAACATTAATTAAGCTTGACTTTCCTACTCCTGAGCTACCTATAAAAATTCCTGTTTTGTTATCTTTTAATAAAGTTAAAATAGGCTCTAAGGTAGTTGCATCTTCTTTTGAGGTGAATAAAATTTTAGAGTCTTTAAATGTTTCTTGTAACAATTTTTCATCTGCTTTTGTATCTGTTTTTTTATCTATTTTATTTAAAACTAAAATAGGGGTAATATTTTGTTGAAGGCAAGTAAAATACATTCTTTTTATTTTTTCTATATTGTAGGTTAAAATACTATCTACTATAAAAATGTAATCTAAGTTGCTTGCTATTACTTGTTCTTGATCCCTTTCGTGTTTTAATTTTCTGCTTAAATAGTTTTTTCTGGTTAAAACTCTATTGATGAAAAAAGTGGGAGAATCGGGGTGTTGGGAATCTGTTTGTTGCGAATCTGTTTGTGGCGAATCGGTTGTGGAGTTGGAATCTGTTTGTTGGGAATCGTTTAAAATTACAAAATCCCCTACCGCTGGTAAATTATTCAAAAAAATATTTTTATGGTGTAAAAAGCTGCCTTTGATGATTCCTTTAACCTCTTGTGTGTTTGTAATAATATTATAATATTTTTTGTGGCTTGATACTATTCTGCCTATTAATTCTTTTTTTTCTGTTTTATTTGATAGTTGATTTAAAAAAAAATCGGTTAATCCGTATTTAGTTAATAGTTGATAGTTTTTCATATTGAATTTTTAATTTTGATATAAAAGATAAAGGGAGTAGCCACCTACTAAAGAGTATATATTGTTTGTGTTTAGCTGTGTTGTTTGGGATAAATTAAATAATTCCCTTGATGCTAAATATGAAGTTAAACCTTTATTACAAGCAAGAATAATCTTTTGGTTATTGGTATCAAAATTAGCTATTTGATTTGCTAAATCTTTAAGTGGAATGTTTATTGCCCCTGTTATGTGGGATTGGTTGTAAGCTTCTTTTGATCTTACAT
>JBIIMR010000102.1:0-3928 GCA_044337895.1 Alphaproteobacteria bacterium | reverse complement strand
CGGGGATGACGAGGGGGGGTGAAAAATAAAAGAGGGTTGTTTTTTTTAATTTTATGGGTTGTATTTTGGAATTAAACATGTAATAATTTTTTGGTATTTAAAAATAAAATTGGAATTTGTTTTGAATTTATTTTTGGATACTTTAAATAAAATAATAATTTTTGGTTTGGAGTGTTGTGTGATGGGTGAAGAAGATAAAAAAGAAGAATATAAAATTAAGGCTGGTGAATTTGGATTTTTTAAAGCTGAGGATGATAAAGATTTGGATTATAAAGATTTAATTAATAAAGGGAAAATTACAGTTCTAACTGGGAAAAATGGGTGTGGTAAAACACAAATTTTGAAATATATAGCAAAAAAACATGCTAACGAAACTATTTTTAATACGACAGAATTTGAAAAATCGGAAAATAAAAATAGATTCGGTAAGGACTATAAAGAATATAAAGCAGAAACATCTAGTGATTTTTTAAATGAAATATTATTTGAAACTCGTTTAAAAAATAAAACTGAACTTACAAATGCATTATTTAAAAGAAATGATTCTTTATATAAAGAACATAGGGAAGATACTATAAAAATAATAGTGGATAGAATAAAAAAATATAAAGGTGAAAATGTTGCGAATGATTTTTTACATTGTTTTGGTAAGATAACTGATGAAGAAGAGAAAATGTGGGTGGTAAAAGATAGAGTATACAGAAAAGATTGTGAAAAAAACCATAGAGGACCTAAACAATTTAATTTTAGCCCTAAACTTAAAAGCGAATTTAATGATTGGTGGGAAGAAAATAAAGAGCAAGAAGAAATTAAAAAAACTGTAAATGAAACTAAGGAAGAGTACATAACAGAATCGTATTCAAGAAATATATTTAATAATTTTTCTGATTTTACTCGTAAATTAAATTCAGACTTGTTTAATGAAATTGATATTAATAATTTAATAAAAGAATTGGCTGATGATATTTTTTTAGATTATAAAGAAAAAAGAAAAGTAGAATTGAGTAAATGGGCTAGTATTAATAAAGAATTAGAAAAACAAAATAACTATTTTAATTATAAATTAGTAGAACCTGATAAAAATTTACAAGAATATATTATGGAATTTGAGTATATTGGGGTTGATGATGATTTAAAAAATCATGGAGTTGTGCATTTTGATTCTTTATCTACGGGTGAAAAAAAGATATTTACTTTAATTGTGTATAAGTATTTATTAACAATAGCAGAAAATAAAACTAAATATAAATATCTATTATTAGATGAATTTGATGCTAATTTGAATCCTGCTTTGATAAATTTTTATGTAAAAACTTTAGCAGAAATATCTAAAGGTAATACTGAATTATGTATAATTATTACAACACATTCGGCATTAACTTTAAAATCTTTACAAAAAAAAGAATTATTTCAGGATTCTAAGGCTGTTTTATATGAATTAAAAAAAGATATTAAAGAGAAAAATCATACTATTAAACCGACAAAAGGAAAAGAAAAAATAGAAGAGTTTATTTATAATTATTCTGATGGGTTACTTCTAGTAAAAGAAAGTAGTGAGAAAGATAAATTTATTCAAGCGAATTATATTATTTTGGTTGAAGGTACAGGTGATAAAGAATATATAGAAAAATATTTAGCAATTTATAAGAAAAAAGAATATTATGTTGATTTTGCTGGTGGTTGTCCATCTATAAAACCTGAATTTAAAAAATTAATTAATCAATTTAAAAAAGATGAATTGCAAAATAAAAAATTTATTTTATTGTATGATTTTGATCCAGAAGGATATAATAGTTTTTATACTTGCACAGATAACGGAATTTTTAGTGATAATAATTTTATGGTAAAAGATGATAAGCTAAATAGTGAATTCTTAATATTAAAAAATATAGAAGCCAAAAAAGATCTTATAGCGATGATGCATAAACCTATTGAAAAGGAAAATTTTAATAAAGATTTTATAGCATTCTATGAATATAGTGAAGAAAAAAATTTAGTTGTTAGTAAAAATAATAAACAAGCTGTTGATGTTGAAATAGAAGATTTAATTGTTGCTTATAATGTAGATAAATATAAAGAATTTTTAAAAGAGCATAAACAATATTCTTTTGATATAAAACAATTCTTTAGCATTGATAGAGGGAATACTTGTAAAGAATCTGTTAAGAGTTTTTTTGAGGAAAAACATAATGATGAAGATTTTAATTTTGCGGGGTTTGACGAGTTGTTTAAGAGAATAGAGGCTAATTTTAAGAATTAGAGAAAAATGAGATTCCTGCTTCCGCAGGAATGACAAAAAGGGGCAGGGATGAGATTCCTTCTTTTGTGGGAATGACAAAAAGGGATGGGAATGACGAGGGGGAGGTGTTATGGGATTCCTGCTTTTGTGGGAATGACAAGGTAGATTATAGAGTTAGGAATGGTGAGGTTAATGGATATGGAATATAAAAAAAATATTACTTTTATTGATTTATTTGCTGGAATTGGTGGATTCCACTTAGCTTTACATGAATTAGGTGCTGAATGTGTTTTTGCATCAGAAATAGATAAATTTGCAAGAAAAACATATAAAGAAAATTTTTATAATATTTCCCCCCAAATTTTTAATAATAGCTTATTTAATGAAGATATCAATAATATAAATATCTCTGATATACCTGATTTTGATTTATTATGTGCTGGATTTCCTTGTCAGCCTTTTTCTATTGCAGGCAAACAAAAAGGCTTTTCAGATGATAAAAATAATAGGGGTAATATGTTTTTTAATATTATGAAAATAATAACATTAAAAAAACCTAATGCATTATTTTTAGAAAATGTTAGAAATCTTGAAAAACATGATAATGGAAAAACATTTACTACTATTAAAAATTTACTGAAAGAACAAGGTTATTCTGTTTACTATCAAATAATTAAAGCTTGTGATTTTGGATTGCCTCAACTTCGTGAAAGAATATTTATAGTAGCTTTTTTAGATGATTATAGAAAAAACTTTGTGTTTCCAGAAAAAAAATCTCTTTTGTATACTATGTCTGATATTTTTAAAGAAAAATGTAATAGAGATATAGGTTTTACTTTAAGAGTAGGGGGTAGAGGATCTAAAATAAATGATAGAAGAAACTGGGAATTTTATGAAGTTGGTGGAAAAATTAAAAGAATTGGAATAAAGGAAGCGAAAATGATGATGGGATTTCCTGAAAATTTTATTTTTCCTGTTTCTGAATGTCAAGCAATGAAACAGCTTGGAAATTCTGTAGCGGTTCTTGCTGTTAAAGCGGTTGCTGAAAATGTAATTAATTATATTAAAAATAAAGTATATACCAGTTCAGAGTTATTAAAAAATAATCAAATATTTTCAATAAATGATGACTCTAATAAAAAAGACTTATTATTATGATTTATAAGTTTAATAAAGGGGAGTGGAGTGAATTATATACTTTACTAAAGCTTTTAATAGAAGGTAAAATATACAAATGATTATTATTTAATTGCAGCAATTAATTCTACTTATAAAATAGATGAAGATTTTATTTACTTTGAAAAAGAAAAGATAAATAAAAATAATCTTAAAAATATATTACCTATCTTATTAAATGAAATTAAGTTTAATAAAGGTATTTCTTTTAATAAGAATGATATATATTTGGATATATTAACAGAAAATACTTTACAAAAAAATGTTGGATTTAATATTAAATCTTATATAGGTGGAGCTCCAACATTACTAAATTCGTCTAAAGCTACTAATTTTGTTTATAAAATAAATAATATAAAAGTTAATGATTTTTTATTAATAAATAATATTAAAACAAACATGAAAATAAAAGATAGATTAAAACTACTTAAAAAAAATAATTATGAATTAGAGTTTGATTCAATTGATAATGAAATATTTAAGAATAATTTAATGAAAGTAGATACTTTTTTA
>JBIIMR010000101.1:0-3961 GCA_044337895.1 Alphaproteobacteria bacterium | reverse complement strand
TGATAGGTAGAGGAACCTACGGTAAACCTTGGATTATTAAACAAATGGTAGAATATCTAACACAAGGCAAAGTAACTTATCATCCAACACTAAAAGATATATTTCACATAGCTCTTTCACATTTTAATAATATTTTAGATTATTATGGAGAAGAAAGAGGAATCAAAATAGCAAGAAAACATTTAAGCCATTATACAAAAGGTTTGCATAGTTCGGCACAATTAAGGGAAAAAATTAATTTTTCTACAAATATTCAAGAAGTTAAAGATTCTCTTTTTGAATGTTTTGAAAACAGTATCAATATTTCACAAGTTAATAATAACAAAGGAATCAGCAATGAAGCTTATTATTAATGGTATAGGTCCAATTTCAATAAAAATAGCTAAATATTTAGCAGATAATGATTCCATTAATGTTACGGTAGTAGATAAAAATACTAACTTAATCAGAACTGTAACAGATAAAGAATCAATCGCAGGTATTGCAGGAAACATTACATCTATAAAATTTACAAAATCCATTAATTTAGATAGTGCAGATATGTATATTTCCATTACAGAAAACGACGAAGAAAATATTTTATCTTGCATGTTAGCAAAATCTTTAAATGTTCCAATAGTCATGCCCTATATTAATAAAAAATATTATTTAGATATAGATTCCTTAGATGTGCTTAGTAAATCATTTAACATAGATACAGACAGTATATTAAGTTCTAGCAATCAAATTGTTAAACTTATTGCAAGTAAACTACTCTATAACACATCCTATAGAATTATAGATGTAATGAGTTTATTAGATGATAAAGCAAAATGCTTATCACTATATTGTAAAGAAGAAAGTTATTTAAACGGCAGAAAAATATCAGAAATTGAAGAAATTTTTCAAGAAATAAATATTCAAATAGTAGGTTTAATTCGTAATAATGATTTTTTTATTCCAAACGATGAAACATTTCTTAAAGAAAATGATAAAATATTTTTTATAGTAAATAATGATAACTTAGAAAGAAGTGTAAGACTATTTAGTGACTTAGATTTAGAAGATTCAATTTATGCCACAGATAAGCCCAATGTTACAATCATAGGAGATAGCGAATTAACCTTAAATCTTGCTATAGAATTACAAAAAGAAGGGTATAAAGTAACAGTCTACACAGATAACGATTATATGTCAGAATATTATGCTTATAATCTAGAAAAATATTCTATACCTGTTAATAATTTATCTGTTTTAAATGAATCTATTTCTAAAAATCATATTTTACAAAAAACAACAGTTGTATTATTAACCCATCAAAAAGACGAAGATAATATAATGATAGCATTATCTTTAAAATTTAATCATTTAGAAAATATTTATTGTTTTTTAAATAATAGTAATTACGAGGATTTTTTATTACATTATGGAATTAACAACCTCATCATTTTAGATACAGTAATAATTTCAACAATTTTAAATAAGTTAAGAAAAGGATTAATTTTTAGTTTAAATGTTCTTAACTCAAAAGCTGAATTAGTAGAATTAGAGGTATCTAATAAATCTTTAAGTATAGGGAAAACAGTAGAATACTTAGAAAAAAATTATCCTATCAAATTAGGAATAATTTTAAGAAATAACGACGAAATTAAAAAGATAACAAAAGATTTAGTAATCCAAGAAGGAGATAGGGTCGTATATATTGGCTCTAAAAACAACATAGAGATTGCTGAAAAAATATTTATTCAGTCTATGAAAGAATTAATATAGATTGCATAAGTAATAACAACCATAATAAAGGGAGCAAAAAAAAAATGACAAATAAAAGTAATCCACAAGAGTTATTTTTAAATTATATTCGTAAAGAAAAAAATCCAGTTACTGTATTTTTAACAAATGGAGTTAAATTACAGGGTGTTATAGCAGGCTTTGATAACTTCGCAATTTTACTAAAAAGAGACGGACATCTACAATTAGTATATAAACATGCAGTATCAACAATTATGCCAGGGTCGTTTATAAACCTCACAGCATTAGACGATATTACAGCAGAAGATGGAAAAACAGCAGCTCCATCATCAACAGAAGAGTAATTAAATTAATCAATTAATCAATTAATCTAAAAAATGAGTGAAATTGTTATCCTATTATTTTTTAATATTTAATAGGAAACAATTTTCATATTGTAAAAATCCCCCTCTACACACACAATTTCCCTTCTTCATACTACCTACGATTTTTTATTGTAATTCTCTCAAAGCAGGAATCTCCTCCACTTTCCACAATCAACCCCCTCAAACATTAGTAAAAAAATACCCCATTGCAGCCTAAACTTATTTATTATAGCATTTAAATTTACATGTGTTATAATTATTTTATTCATTAATTATAGGTATTGGAGTGCTTAAAAAATAAGGTGAATTAAAATGATTACAAAGATTATAAAAATACTAATTTTTTTGTTAGTAGTTAAAAATTTATTTGCAGTAGAAAAAGACAAACAAAAAGAAGTTAGCATAAGCAAAGAAGTTAGTTATGAACTATGCCTTCATGGTATTCATTCACACCATGAGTATATTAAATTAAACAGCGAGATAGGTATAGAGACCTATAATTTATATATATCAAATAAAGAATACAGAGATGTAGGAACAAAATATCACACTTTTTATATCAGTGCATTTATAGAATATTTTTATGAGAACGGCAACAGAAAAGACGGAGGAGAAGAGCCTTATTATTGTTTTATAGAAAAAGAATATAATATTAAGAATGGTGTTAGGATTGTAATATTTAAAAATGGTAAAAGAATAATGTTTGATATTATTGATGAAAAATATATTCAACAATGGAATCAATATTTCAAAGGTATATTAAGTAACTCTAAAAATCAATAAAATTAGAGGTTGTTTTTATTTTAATTCCTGCACCCAACTCGTCATTCCTGCGAAAGCTTCTTGTAATTCTTTCTCAAAGCAGGAATCTCATAATAATCATCCCCCGCATCATGCCCCAAAGCTTGATAAAAACCATCAAACACCACAAACAAACAATCAATCAATAAAATAAAATTCCTATCAAATCAATCGCAATTAACAAAAAAAATTTCAATCAATCATTTTATTGCAAAAATGCTAACTTTATCACTTTATTTTAAAAATGCTCTATTTGTCATTTTTATCTTCAAATCTTTTTAACAACATTTTTATAGCCATAATGAAGTTTTGCAACTTTTCATTTTTATTTGTATCAATAGAACCATTTTCTATTTTTTTCTTCAATTCAAACAGATTCTTTTTATATTGTGTTCTTTCCTTTTCCATCGCTGCAAGAATTGATTTTTCAAGATTATTTTTATAAAAGCTATCTTTTAATTTCTTATACATAAAATTTATAATCACAAAATCAGTATCTACAAAACCAACTTTACTTAAAAAATCCCTATTTTTGTCTATATCATAATCTAAATACTCTTGCAAAAATTTTCTATATTCACTTTTTATACCTAAAAACTCCATTAATGCGGTAGCAAAATTTTTAAGAACCGTAATTTTTTGCTTTATTTTTTCATCCCTATTATCAATTCCCTTAATGTTAATATTAACAGAACACTTTCCCAACACAAGCATAATAAATTTATTAACTTCTATATATTCATCACCATAAATAGGAACATCAAAATGCATCGCCATATTTCTTAAAAGTTTTATTTCTTCAATTAATGTTTTTAAATTAATTTTATTTTCTGCATCCTCTAATATTTTTTCAATTAAATTTTGATTTTCAATTTTAATACTATCAAATTCAAAATCTACATACACATTGTCAATTAATGTAATTTTTTCATTTTCTTTAGGTAATTTATCCCCATCAAAAAATTCTTTCTCAAACTCAAATATTTGTTTTATTAGTTTAATTCCCTTTGCATAATTATTTTTCATATTTTCATCTATTTTATTTTTTAAATTTTCAATTTTTTCAT
>JBIIMR010000100.1:0-3981 GCA_044337895.1 Alphaproteobacteria bacterium | reverse complement strand
TGTTAAAAGCCTAAAAATCCCCATCCCACCCCTTGCAAAACAGCAAGAGATTGTAAACATTTTAGATAAATTCAACACCCTAACCACAGATATTTCAATCGGACTTCCTGCAGAAATTGCCAAAAGAAAACAACAATACACCCATTACCGCAACAAACTCCTCACCTTTAAAGAACTCCCACAATAAAAAAATTAAGGAACAAAACCAAAATGACCTATAACAAAATTGCAGAAAATTTTCAAACTACAGTTGTAACAGAATACATTAAAACATCGCAAAACTCCACACTTTACCAAACAGAAAAACAACTAGAAGATGAATTTATTAATCTTCTAATTCAAAACGGCTATAGTTATCTAAAAATCAAAAATCAGCAAGAATTAGAAGATAATTTACAACAACAACTAGAAAAACTCAACAATATCAAATTTACAAAAAACGAGTGGCAACACCTTTTTACTAATTACTTAGCTCCTAAAAATCAAGGCATCTCAGAAAAAACTAAAAAAATTCAAGAAGACCCAATTTATCCACTCAATTTAGATAACCACCAAACTAAAAATATTTATATCATCGATAAAAAAAATCCCCAAAATAATACCCTTCAAGTTATAAATCAATACGAAGCCGATGGTAACTATAAAAATCGCTACGATGTTACAATTTTAATCAACGGACTCCCCTTAGTTCACATCGAGCTAAAAGCCCGTGGAGTTGCCATTAAAGAAGCATTTAATCAAATCCATAGATATCAAAAAGATAGCTTTTTTTCAGGTAGCGGACTTTTTGAATATGTAAATCTATTTGTAATCTCAAACGGCACTTCAACCAAATATTATTCAAATACCACAAGGCAAGCACAAATTAGCAGCAATCAAGACACTAAAATCAAAAAAAATATTACCGCCCCAAAAAGCTTTGAATTTACTTCATGGTGGGCAGATGCTAACAATAAAAAAATATCAGACCTAATAGACTTTACTAAAACATTTTTCACAAAACACACTTTATTATCCCTTTTAACTAAATATTGTATTTTAGATACAGCAAACAATTTAAAAGTAATGAGACCCTACCAAATCGTAGCAACAGAAAGAATTATTAATAAAATTATTTGCTCTAAAAACCATAATAAATTAGGAACCCAAGAAAGCGGCGGCTATATTTGGCATACAACAGGTAGCGGCAAAACCTTAACCAGTTTTAAAGCAGCACAATTAGCAACCAATATAGAAGGTGTAAAAAAAGTTATTTTTGTAGTAGACAGAAAAGATCTAGATCATCAAACCTGTAAAGAATATCAAAAATTTGATAAAGATTCCACCAATAGCACCCTTAACACCAAAGAACTCACCAAATTTTTAAATGATCAAACAAACAATAAAATTATTGTTACTACCATTCAAAAACTTTCTATTTTTATAGAAAAGAATAAAACCCATAATATTTATAACGATCACATTGTTTTAATTTTCGATGAATGCCACAGATCACAATTTGGCAAAATGAGGCAACAAATTACTAAAACATTTAAAAAATATAATATGTTTGGCTTCACAGGAACCCCAATTTTTGAAGTTAATTCAGCAGCAAATTCCCACCCCTATTTTCAAACTACCGAACAAATTTTTGGCAAAAATCTCCACACCTATACAATTGTTAATGCAATTGAAGATGGCAATGTTTTACCCTTTAAAATAGATTACATATCAACCGCCAAATCTAAAGATGATATCATCGATAAAAAAATAAAAGACATTGATAAAACAAAAGTCTATAATAATGATGAAAGAATAAATCTAATCACAGAATATATAATTAATAACTTTAATAACAAAACTAACAATAGCCAATATACTAAATCAAGATTTAATTCTATTTTTGCAGTTTCTTCAATTGAAGCTGCCAAAAAATATTACACCGCTTTTAAAAAACAGAATTCACCCCTAAAAGTAGCTACTATCTACAGCTACAGCCAAAACGAAGACCCCACAATAACAAATAATCAAGGAATCCTAAACGATGAAACACTCTCAGCAAATGAACTAGATGCATCATCAAGGGATTTTTTAGAACAAGCAATTCAAGATTATAATAAAATGTTTAATGCTAACTACAACACCCAAGATCAATTCGAAGGCTATTATAGGGATATTTCAGAAAAAATGAAAAACCAAGAAATTGATATTCTTATTGTAGTTAATATGTTTTTAACAGGCTTTGATTCTAAAAGCTTAAATACCCTATGGGTAGATAAAGACCTTAAATACCACGGCTTAATTCAAGCTTTTTCAAGAACAAACCGTATTTTAAATTCAACTAAAAGCTATGGGTATATAGTTTGCTTTAGATACTTAGAAGAGGAAACTAACGAAGCTTTAAAACTTTTTGGCGATGAAAAACAAATAGGAAAAATTATTTTACTCAAAAGCTATCAAGATTACTATAACGGCTATCAAGAAGATAACAAAATCCACAAAGGCTATAAAGAACTCATTCAAGAACTTCAAGAAAATTTTACAGAAAACAACACCCCAGTAGGAGAACAATCAGAAAAACATTTTATTGAACTCTGGGGTAATATTTTAAAATTACAAAATATTCTTAAATCATCCGATGAATTTACAGGCAATGAAATTTTAACCCCAAGGGATTTTCAAAATTATAGTAGCATCTATTTAGATTTAAATGATAAATATAGACAACACATCAACCAAAATAAAGAAGATATCCAAGATGATATCGTTTTTGAATTAGAGCTAATAAAACAAGTAACAGTTAATATTGATTATCTTTTAAATTTAATTTTTAAATATCAACAATCAAACATGCAAAATGATAAAATTAAAGAAGAAATAGATAAATCAATTTCTTCAAGCTATAATTTAAGAAGCAAAAAAGATTTAATTTTTAACTTCATAGATCATCAAAAAACTATTCCAATTCAAGATGAAAGGGCTTTTAATAATCAGTGGCAAGAATTTACAGAACAAAGCAAACAAAAAGAACTAGCAGAAATAATTCAACAAGAAAATCTAAACAAAGATAAAACCATAGAATTCATTAATACTTCTTTTGAACTCGGAGAAATTAAAGAAGAAGGCACAGACCTCACAGAAATTTTACCAAAAAAATTAGGCAGCATGTTTTCTAAAAACAACGATTACAGCAAAAACAAAAATAGAATCATAGAGAAACTAAAAACATTCCTCTCAAAATACCTAAATCTTTAAAAGAAAATCTATTAAAAAACCACAAGCAAACGAATCACCCAAAAGCAACTAAACAAACATAAAACAAAAAAGGAAAAAAAGAAATTGGTTGCGGGGATGGGATTCGAACCACATGACCTTCAGGTTATGAGCCTGACGAGCTACCAGACTGCTCTACCCCGCGACATACTTTAAATAAAATAACACACTAATCTTTTTAAAGCAAACTAATAAACAAAAAAAACATCTTTTTTATATTATTTTACATAAAATACAATTCAAAATCCCCATAACTATTAACATTTAATTAAAAATATGTTAATCTAAATGAAATTTTTAACCATTATCAAAAGGTAATATGAATCCATGCAAAATACTGTTTGTCAAAGTTGTGGAATGCCCTTAAAACAAGACCCACAATTTAAAAATAAAAAAATCCCACACAATCAAGAATATTGTAGCTTTTGTTTTGATGGCAAAAATTTCACACAACCCCAAATAACAAAATGAAATCCAAATTTAAAATTCCTAAATTTATAGGTAAATTTATAACAAGAAACTTACATAAACTCAAAAGGTGGTCTAACTAATGAAAAGTAATATTTCAAAAATTAAAAATCTCTCAGCTCAAGAATTAAAAACACTTATTGATTCAAAACAAAAAATTTATCTCCTAGATGTTAGAGAAAAAGATGAATTCAGTCAAGGATTCATTAAAGGAGCAATCAACATTCCACTTAGTATCTTATCAAAAGAAATTTTATTAAG
>JBIIMR010000012.1:0-13351 GCA_044337895.1 Alphaproteobacteria bacterium | reverse complement strand
ATTTGAAGTTGGAGGCGGTGAAGTGTAAGTATGTTATGTTGAATGTTTTGGAGGGGGAGAAGGTTTTAGGGAGTAAAGAGAAAGATAATAATAAAAATGGTTATTTAATAGAAGTTTTTGGTAGTGAGGTTGATTCTTTTAATGTTAGGGGAGATGCTAACAATAAAATTGATATTTTAGAATATGAATATAAGCAAGATGTTAAAAGTAATGTAAATAGAATTACTTTTGAAAATTTAATTTTTAAAGATAAATGTAAGGTTGATATTAATAGTAGCAATAAGGATTCTACTAAAATGATGAAATTTATGAACTGTGTTTTTAAGAGTTTTTTTATTTTAGACTATGATTATGGTGATATGAAAATGGTTAATGTAAAATTTGACTTGGATTTTTTGAAAAATAAAGAGCTGTATGAAATAGGTGAATTTAGAAGAAATTTAGATTATTTTTGTGAAAGTTTAGTTGATGTGATGGCTAAAATTAATCATGATAATAGAAAAGATTTATTGTTAACGAATGAAATTAGGGCTAATGTTTTTACTATTCATGAAAAAAGGATGGAGCTGGATAAAAAAATTAATTTTGATAGGGAAAGGGTTGTTTATTACTTTAATAAGTGGTTGGCTGGGTATGGGGCGAATATTTGGTTGCCTATAGCTTGGATGTTTGGGGTTAATTTATCTTTTGTTTTTTTGATGTGGGTTGTGAATAGTATTGATAATAAAATCACTTTGGCTATTATTGGTTTGAGTTATGTGATTTTTATATATTCACTTAAATATTTATTTAATAATTCTGTAAATAAGTTTATGAAAAAATTATTTAATAGTTCTATGTTTGAGTTGATTAAAAAAATAGGTAAAAAAATATTTGATAGTAAAAATTATATTGTTGCCTTTATATTGGCGATTTTAATATTACTTAGTGCTGCCTTTGATGGTAATAATAATTTATTTGAAGTGTATTATGTTAATTGTATTATTTCTATTAATGATCTATTTAAAGTTGATGTTTTTAAAATTGATGTGTTGAAAATTTATAAAGATAATTATTTTTTATACTATGTGAAGTATTTTTTTAGTAATTTTGTGCCTCCGTTGCCTGATATTATAATTGGGGGGCATTTTGATGATGGTTATACTGATATGCGAAAAAGTTGGAATCCTAGTATGTTATGGGGGTTTCCTAAGCTTGTTAGTTCGTTTATGTGGTATTTGATTTATAAGTGTGTTCGGTTTAGGAATGGTGGTTAGGGTTTTATTGTTGTTTTGGGTGTTTTGTTGTTTTGGGTGGTTTGTTGTATATTTATGTTTTATATTTATGTTTTATATTTATATGTATAAATATGTTTATGTGGGGTGTAGGATTGGGGATTCTTGCTTTCGTAGGAATGACAAAGAAGAGTCGCAGGAATGACAGAAATAATCGCAGGAATGACAAGAGGTTAAAAAAAGAGGATTTCTTTTCTTTTTAATTTGTGGGGTTTGATGAGTAAATATAAAAATATTATTATAACTATAATAATGCCAAAATTATATAAAAATAGAAAGTAATTTTTTATATTATTGTTAAATATTAATCCTAAAGAGCTTGATTTTATGATTGCTCCGTAGATAATGGATTTTATTG
Source organism: Alphaproteobacteria bacterium (assembly GCA_044337895.1). GTDB lineage: Bacteria > Pseudomonadota > Alphaproteobacteria > WRAU01 > JBIIMR01 > JBIIMR01. The sequence goes on along the minus strand of JBIIMR010000012.1, from coordinate 11,719 downwards.
TTCCTAAGTGGTTGCCAAAGCGGCTGTAATTTGTTTTTGCTAAAAAATAACAACACATTATTGCTAAACATAAGGGAATTAAGATGTTTGTGAGGCGGCGGTTGAAATCTTTGATATAAGCTTTTTTTAATTTAGCTGTTTCATATTGTTTTAACTTGGGATTTTGTATGTTTTTGAAAAAAATTATTGGGTCTAGGGTTAAAAGTTCCCATAAATATAAATCTTTAGCTGATTTTTTAATATACTCTGTTGCTGGTTTTTTATCTATTGTGAAAATATATTTTTTGAAAAATAAATAGGAAATGCTTTTATTTAAACTGTTTGCCTCCTGAAAATTTACATCATTTAGGTAAAAAGTAATTTCATTTTTTTTATTTAAAATGTAGCCGCTTTTAGCTATTATTGTGGTGGGACTTTTTTGATTCTCTGTGTTATGGATGAATATTCCTTCGAGTTTTTTATTTTTTCCTATGTTGTTAATGAAAATTGTAATGTTGTTATTGATTTCTAAAAATTTGCCTTGCTCTTTGATTTCTAAATTATAGGAATTTTGTAGCTTTAGTCTTTCTTTTTGGAATAAAGTATTTGAAATTGGAGCTAAATAGCTTGTTATAAATAAAGCAAGTAAAGTATTAAATATACCTAATAGAATACCTGCAATTGAAAGTTTAAAATTAGATATTCCAAAGGACTTCATTATTGTAATTTCTTTTACCTCTTGGAGATGTGACCATGTATAAATTATGGATAAAACTGTTGCAATGGGTAAAATTTCTACAATAAAAGGAGGTAAAATAAGAATTGTCATTTTAATTAAGACTGGAATTGATAAACCTTTGCTTATAATTAAAGTTAAGACATAAAGTGATTTTATGATAAATAATAGGCAAGTTGTTATAAAAAGTATAACAAAATTACTGGTTAAAATATTTTTAAAAAAATATAAATATAGTTTCATTGAGAATAATTTGCCTGTGATTTTTAGTATTACTATTTTTGATTTTTTTTTATTATAATTATATTATTTTATAAATTAATAGTATAGATATTTTTTGATTTATGTTGAAATTTTAAGGTTATTTTAAAATTAAAAATTGCTTATAGTCGTTCTCTGTGATCTCTATAATTGTTTGATCTTTAATTAATGGAGATAATACATATTCTGGGTAAATGATAAATAATGTGTTATCTTTAAAATAGAAAAAAATTTTATCAGTGTTTACTGTAATTTCTTCTAATAAAATTTTATCCTTTAATGTTTTTTGGATATAATTTGTTAAAAAAATATAAATTGAAGATGAAAAAATATCATTAAAATCAATTAAAGTGCTGTTTTTTAAATAAATATTATAGGTTGTTATTTCTGAATGTTCTTTTGTGTCTATGCTGTTTGCAATGATTTTTATACTAAGGATGTTTAAATTTGAGGTGTATATTTCGTAATTAATTGATAAATTTAGATTGAAATCATGGGGGTTTTCTTTTAAATCTTCTGCTAAGCTTTTTAATTGATTGATTTTTGTTGTTGAGTATAATTTAATATATTGATTTAGTTGGGAAATGTCTTTGCCTTCTAATGTAATCTCTGGGATATTAATATTGTAACTGTATGTTGATGTTTCTTCTTTGAATGTTAATTTATTACTGTAATTGATGTTATTTTTTAAAAAAATATAAATTAAAAGTAATATTGTAAGAGCTACGAACCAAACTTGTTTTTGATTGAAAACAATGGTGGAAATAGATTTAATGTAATTTTGTAAAATATTTTTTTTTATCATTTAAAATTATTTCTTAATCTTGTGTTTTAATTTTATTTATTTTAAACTAAAAAATATAGTTTTAAAATATTTAATTCTTGATAATCTAAATATAAGCTATACATTTTAGTATAATTTTTATATTGTTATAATAAAGGTAAGATAATTAATTTGGAGTTAATTTTTTGTAGGAAATTGTTCTTTTAATATTTTTTGATTGAGATCGTGGGTGTTATTAAAAAGCAGGCTAAAGGTGATGTTTTTGTTTTCTTCTATTATACATGTTTTGATGTTATTATATTTTTTGTAATCGCAGAAAAGATTGATTTTTCTTTTTTTGTAATCTATATTGTGGATTGTGATTTTTGAATCGTTTTTTAAAATTGCACCATTCCAGTTTAGTGGTTTGAATGGATTAATTGGGGTTAAAGCTAATAAATTACTGTATAAAGGTAAAATATTGCCTCTGCATGCTAAATTATATGCTGTGCTGCCTAGGGGAGTTGCAACTAAAACACCGTCGCCTATTAATTGTTCTAATTTAAGTTCGTTGTTGAGGTAAATACTTAAATGGGTAGCATTTGAAGTGCTTCTTAGAATTGAAATTTCATTAAAAGCAGTATCTTTTAATTTATCGCCGTTTGTAAGCTCTATTTCTGTAGATAAAGGGTGAATGTTGAATTTTGTGCTTTCTTCTATTGTTTTTATTAAATCTATTTCTTGTTGGTAACTATTTAGTAAAAAACCCAGATTGCCACAATTTATTCCAAAAATAGGTTGATTGTATGCAATGTATTTATGAATTGAGTGCAAAATGAATCCATCGCCCCCTAAAGCAACTATTACATCTGATTCTTTTTCTGAAAAAAAGTAATATTTTTTTTTTAAAATATTAGCTATTTCAAGGCACTTTTCTGATTTGCTGTGAATTAGTGATAATTTCATTTTGTTAATTCTTTGTTTACTATAATATGTTATGTTTTTGTTGATATGTTATTTGTTATTTAATAGCATTATATTATATGTTATAATATAATAATTGTTAAGTATTAATTAATTTAAATTTTTTAGAAGTGTTTGAATGTGTAATTTTATAGTTAGGATAAAGTGTTAGATGAAGGATGATTTTGATTCGCAGTTTTTTTTGTCTAGATTAACATCTTCTAGAATCTGTCATGATTTAGTGAACTCTGTTAGTAGTTTAATATTTGCAATAGATTCTATATCTGATTGGGCAACTAATAAGGATGAAGCTAATTATAATCCTATTAAACTTGCAGAAAGAACAATTGAAATTTTACAATCAAGGGTGAACTACTTTAGGTATACTTTTGGTGCTGTTGATATGGGAAGTGGGGTTGCTGCTTATAATAAAACTAAACATTTAATTTTTGCTCTTTTTAAAGAAAAAGATTTAGTTAACTTTTTATGGACAGTAGAGCATGATCAAAATTTGATAGATGTTGCTAATAGTGAAAATATGAAATTGATATTAAATGTATTTTTTGTAGTTTTTTCTTTAATTCCTAAAGTTGCTGATATTACTGTTGATACTTTTTTTGTTGATGAGGATAAAGATAGGTTGGTTGTTTCTATACTTGTTAAAGGAGAACAAGTAAAAATTAGTTTAGATAAAATACAGGCTTTGAAATTAGAAGTAAAAGAAGAAGATTTAACTCCTATAAATATTCAAGCTTATTTAACTGGAATGCTTGCTAAATCTTTGGGTTCTGTTCTTGAGTTTCGGGATAACTTAAAAGGTGAAATTCAGGTTGCTTTAACCGTTGATAAAGTATAAAATTGTTAAAAAAAAATACCCTACATTTTTTTTGTAGAGTATTTTATAGTTTATATTATAGGTTTATATTAAGCTGTTTCTGTTATTTTATCTTCTTCTGTATTTGATTTTGATTCTATTGTTACATCTTGAGGGGTATCATCTGAAAAAATTTCATTTTTTGATGGATCTTGTAAAGTATATCCTTGACCCCAAATTGTTCCTATAAAATTTTTTCCTCCGCTTAAATTATGTAATTTTTTACGAAGTTTACAAACAAATACATCTATTATTTTTGGTTCTGGTTCGTCTAATCCTCCATATAGTTGATCTAACAATGCTTCTTTTGATACAACTTTTCCTTGTCTGAATGCAAGTATTTCTAAAATGTTATATTCTTTATTTGTTAAAGGAATTGTTCTGTCCTTGATGAAAGCTTGTTTGTTATCTAAATTTATTGTTAGATCATCTATAGAGATTGTAGATTGGGAAAATCCTTTTGAACGGCGGATTACTGCATTTATACGAGCAAGTAACTCTTCTTTATTAAATGGCTTTGTAAGATAGTCGTCTGCTCCTTCGTTTAATCCTCTGATTTTATCAATTGATTCATGTAAATTAGATAGGATTAATACGGGGGTTTGAATTTTGTTGCTGCGAATCTTTTTTAATACATCAATTCCTGAAATTCCACCTGCTAACATTATATCTAATAACATTAAATCAAAAGTAAAAGATTCCATTAAAGCTAGTGCATCCTCTCCACTGGAAGCATGATCGCATGATATGTTTTGTTTTTTAAACATAGCTTTTAAATTTTCAGCTAAGTTGTTGTCATCCTCTGTAATTAAAATTCTCATTTTGGGCAGTTCCTCGTATGTTTTAGTAAAATTAGTTGTTAAACAATTTTTTATATTTATTTTTTTATTATTATAATTTAATAATATATCTTTTTTTTTATACTGTAAATAATTTTTTAATAATTTTGTTATTTAATTTATATTTTTATATTTTTTTATATTTTTAATTTTCACTATTGCATTAATGTTTTTTTTTGTTATAATTATTAATTATTGTTTATTGTTTTTAATATATAATTGTAATGTAATATTTGGTTTTTATATTGTTATATCAAATTGGAGGGTTTTTGATGAAAGATGTTTTATTGGAAGAGGAAAAAGTTGCCAAAGAGGTTTTAACTGTTCGTAAAGATGGGGTTGTGTTTGCAGGTACTCATCTTTTAATTGATTTGTGGGGAGCGAAGAATCTGGATTCTCCTGAATTAATAGAACAGGCATTGAAAAAAGCAGCAGTAGAAGCAGGAGCTACTATACTTTATTCTTATATGCACAAATTTAATCCTCAGGGAGTTTCGGGTGTTATTGTTTTGGCAGAATCCCATATTAGTATACATACTTGGCCAGAAAAACAATATGCAGCAATTGATATTTTTATGTGTGGTAGTTGCGATCCTTATTCTTCTTTACCTATATTAAAAGAATATTTTACTCCTGAGGGAATCCAGATTTCTGAAAACAAAAGAGGAATTACAGTTTAAGAATATATAATATATAATATTTAATATTTAATCTGCAAAACAAGTGATTGTAAAAAATGGATAAAAAGTGGTTTAGGGAAACATTATATGATTATGATATAAATAAAATTGGTTATTCTCAATCTTTTTTGTATCAGGGTGATGTTATCTCTGTTAATAGTGCTTATCAATTAATTGAGGTGTTTGATAATCCTAAGTTTGGGAAAGTTTTGGTTCTTGATGGAGTTATTCAAACTACCGAAAATGATGAATACTTTTACCATGAAATGTTTGCTCATGTTCCTTGCTTTTACTTTAATAATGCTAAATCAGTATTGATTATAGGTGGTGGAGATGGGGGCATACTAAGGGAAGTTGTAAAACATAAAAATTTAGAAAAAATTGTTATGGTTGAAATAGATTATAAAGTGTTTGAAATTTCTAAAAAATATATTCCTAATTTGGTTAATGATGCGGATAAAGATTCTAGGGTGGAAATTTTATTTGAAGATGGAATTGAATTTGTTAAAAAATCAAATGAAAAATTTGATATTGTGATTGTTGATTCTACTGATCCTGTTTCTGTTGCAGAAGGACTTTTTACAGTGGAATTTTATAAAGATGTTAGGTCTATTTTAAATGAGAAAGGTATTGTTGCTACTCAAAGTGGTGTTCCTTTTTTTCAGCAACAGGAAATGATTAATGTGTATGAAAAATTGAAGTCTTTATTTGATTTTTGTGATTTTTTTATTGTTCCTGTGCCTACATATGTAGGCGGATTTATGGCTCTTAGCTTTGCATCTAACTTTAATTATATAAAAAATGTTGATTATAATTCTGTTAATGTGGCGATAAAAGAAAAAAATATTTTAAATTTAAAGTATTATAATCTGGATATGCATTTTTCTTGTTTTAAATTACCTCAGTATATTAAAAATGTTATATATTAATTAATATATATTTGATATATTTTTTGGGTTATACTTATTGAAAGTAAAATATTTTAAATAGATAGAGGGGTTCTTTGTTAAAAAATTTTTTTTTGATTTATTCTTTTTTTGTGTCTTTTATTAGCAGTGCTGTGTTTATCTTTATTGATGATGCATATGGATTCTTAAATGGCTTTGCATCGGATAATAATATATTTATGGGTTTTTTGCTTTCATTTTTAGACTACTTGCCTGCTATGGTTTTGTTTCTTTGGATTATAAACTTTTTTCTTGTATCTTTGATTATAGTTAAAAATTTAATATTTTCTAAAAAAATGAAAATTATAGAAAATGAAATTATTATTGATGATATATATGTTGAAGATAAAAAACAATATGGGCAAATAAAGAACTATAAAGATGATTTATTATTTTTGGAAAATTTTTTTTTGGAAGAAGATGATACAAATTTAGTAGGGTTTATGATTACTGATGAATGGGGTAAGATTATTAATTCCTCTGATGTGTTTAATAGAATTTTTAAAATAGAAGAAAATAATATATTGAAAGAAGATTATTTTTATAAAATTTTAGAAAATAACGAAAATATTTTAATTACTAAAAAAGATATTGATTTGATTTTTTTTAATATTAAAAACAAAATATCTTTTAACTTAAATGTAAGAATGACTTATAATGAAATTGATAGCTGCTTTAAATTGATAGTGATTAATTATAAAAATTATTTTTTATGGCAAGTGATATTTTTAAAGGGAGAAACTTTTAAAAATAATAACGATTCCTCTTTTGAAATTTATGATAACTTGTCTCTTCCTTGTTTTGTTGTGGGATCTGATGGGATTATTATTTGTGAGAATAAAGCATTTAAAAAATTCATGGGATATAAAAGAGGAAATGTGAAATTAAAATTTAATAACATAATTAATTCAATTATTAAAAAAGAAGAAAATTTTAGTTTTGTAAGTATTACTTTGATTAATGGGAAAACCGAAGAAGTTTTATGTTTTAAATCTTTTGATGAAGAAGTGGGAGATAAATTTATTAATTTTACTTTACTTCCTATGTATTTTTTAGGGAAAGAAGAAAATATTTTTGAAAATAAAATTAAATATGCTGTTTTAAAAAATAAAGAAGTAAAAAATTTATTAGAAAATAAAAAAGAAATTAGTGGAACCCTAAAAATAGATAAAATTCCTTTTATGGAGATGATTGATTTCATTCCATTTCCTTTTATTGTTTTGTCTTTTGATGGAATATTAATATATTTTAATGAAATATTTATTAATGAATTTAAGGGTGAAATTAGTTATGGTAAAAATTGGTTGTTAAAGGAAACTGAAATTGCTAATAAATTAAAAAATTTAAAAAGTAATCATAATAGTTTTTTAATTAATAGTAAGATAAATAGTAAGCCTTATAAAATTTATGTGGGTATATATGATTGTAACTTTATTATAACATTTGTAGATGTTTCTGAAAAAAATGAATTAGAGGAGCAAATTAGGCTTTCTCAAGGGTTGCAAACAATAGGACAAATTGCTTCTGCTGTGGCACATGACTTTAATAATTTGCTGACTGCAATTATGAGTTTTACTTACTTTTTACAGGAAAGGTATACAGATGAGGATCCTTCTAGTTTGGAACTTGAACAGATAAAACAAAACTCAAGCAGAGCTAAAATTATGATTAGGCAATTGCTTACATTTTCTAGAAAACAAAAACTTAATCCTGTGATATTTGATGTTAACTCTGAAATATCAAGTTTAATGAGGACTTTTGGTAGGCTTGTGGGTGATAATATTGTTACTAAATTGGTAAGGGGAAAAGAGTTAAATAAGGTTATGATGGATGTTGTTCAGTTTCAACAAATAATCACTAATTTAATAGTTAATGCAAGGGATGCTATGAAAAATGGCGGTGAAATTTTAATAGAAACTTCTAATGTTAAATTTATGGCAAATTTTTCAAGTGGAATTGTGGATATTCCTGAGGGGGAATATGTTTTAATTGAGGTGAAGGATTTTGGAGAGGGGATTCCTGTTGAAAATTTTAGTAAAATATTTTCTGCATATTTTTCTACTAAAGGGGATAAAGGGAATGGGCTTGGTCTGGCTACTGTTATGCAAATAGTAAAAGAAAATGCTGGATTTATAGATTTGAAAAGTGAAGTAGGGGTTGGGACGAGTTTTTATATATATTTACCTGTTTGTAAATTGAATGACAAAGAGATTGAAAATGTTAACAAAAATACATATGAAATACTTGAGATAGATAATACTTTGGATTTAACTGGGAATCAGACTATTTTACTGGTGGAGGATGAAATTCCTATTAGAATGGTTTGTAATAGGATATTAAAATCAAAGGGTTATACTGTTTTTGAAGCAGAAAATGCAAAAGAAGGATATGAAATTTTAGAAAAAAATAATTTTAATGTAGATCTTGTAATTAGTGATGTTATGATGCCTGGTGATATGAATGGGTTGGATTTAATTGAACATATTCATAAAATAAAACCTGAAGTTAAAGCTTTGTTAATGTCTGGTTATGCTGAAGATGTTTTAGATGGGAGGGAAGTTAATGGAGCAATAGAATTTTTAGCTAAACCGTTTAGTCCTGATGTACTTGCCTTTAGGGTAAAAAAAATATTAAGTTAAAATTTTTTATTATTGTTTTTCATTTTTATCTTTTATTATTTTATCTTTATTGTTATAATTTTTTGGTAATTGTTTATTGGAGGATTATAAAATTATGGATAAAAATAAAGCCTTAGAAGGTGCGATATCTCAAATAGAAAAAGCTTTTGGAAAAGGATCTATTATGAAACTTGGAAAAAAAGATAATAATAGTGATATAGATGTTGTGTCTACCGGATCTTTGACTTTGGATATTGCTCTTGGAATATTTGGATTACCTAAGGGTAGAATAATTGAAATTTATGGTCCTGAAAGCTCTGGTAAAACTACCCTTTCTTTACATGTATTGGCAGAAGCTCAGAAAAAAGGTGGAACTTGTGTATTTATTGATGCAGAACATGCTTTGGATCCTTCTTATGCGAAAAAATTAGGGGTTAAAATAGATGATTTGATTTTATCACAACCTGATTCGGGAGAACAAGCACTTGAGATAGCTGATACACTTGTTAGATCTGCTAGTGTTGATGTTTTAGTTGTTGACAGTGTTGCCGCACTGGTTCCTAAAGCGGAATTAGAAGGTGATATGGGGGATTCACATATCGGTTTGCAAGCAAGGCTTATGTCACATGCTTTAAGAAAGTTAACTTCTTCTATATCAAAATCTAATACTATGGTAATTTTTATTAATCAAATAAGAATGAAAATAGGTGTGATGTTTGGAAATCCTGAAACAACTACGGGTGGAAATGCTTTGAAGTTTTATGCTTCTGTAAGGCTTGATATTAGAAAAGGTGCAGCAATAAAACACAATGATGTTGTTGTTGGAAATACAACTGTTGTAAAAGTTGTGAAAAATAAAATGGCTCCTCCTTTTAGGGTTGCTGAGTTTGATGTAATGTATGGTAAAGGTATCTCTAGGGAAGGTGAGATAGTTGATTTAGCTGTAAAAAGTGGAATTATTGAAAAAGCAGGTTCTTGGTTTTCTTATAAAACTGATAAAATAGGGCAAGGAAAAGAAAATGCTAAAGACTTTTTATTGAAAAATCCTAAAATTATGAAAGAAATAGAAGAACAAATTATTAAAAATCATACAATATTGGATGAAATACTTCTTGATAATGCTGCAAGTGAAGAAGTAGAAGAAACTGAAAATTTATCTACTAAAGTAGAAGATAGTAAGAAAAAATAATTTAGTATTTTAAAAGTTTTTTGATGGAGGCTAGATTGGATATAAAAAAATATTTCTTAGATTATTTTGTTAAGAATAATCATAAATTAATTGAATCTTCTCCGTTACTTCCTTATAATGATTCTTCTATTATGTTTACTAATTCTGGTATGGTTCAGTTTAAAGATATTTTTTTGGGAAATAAAAAAGTTGATTATAATAGGGCAGTTACATCACAAAAATGTTTAAGGGCAGGTGGAAAGCATAATGATTTAGAAAATGTTGGTTACACTAAAAGGCATCATACATTTTTTGAAATGCTGGGTAATTTTTCTTTTTTTGATTATTTTAAAGAAGAAGCTATATTTTATGCCTACGATTTTATTGTAAATGTTTTAAAAATTAACAAAAACAAACTTGTTATAACTGTATTTTATGAAGATGTTGAAGCTTTTAATTTATGGAAAAAATTGGGATTTTTAGATAATCAAATTATTAAAATTTCATCTAAAGATAATTTTTGGTCTATGGGTGACTTGGGTCCTTGTGGTCCTTGCACTGAAATATTTTATGATCACGGTGCAAGTGTATTTGGTGGATTACCTGGAACTGTTGATGAAAATGGCGATAGATTTGTTGAAATTTGGAATGTTGTTTTTATGGAATATAATCAAATTTCTTTAAATAAAAAAGAAAAATTGATTAAGCCAAGTATTGATACTGGTATGGGACTAGAGAGAATATCTGCTGTTATGGAAGGTGTTGTTGATAATTATCAAACTTTTGAATTTAAAAATATAATTAGTATTATAAAAAATTGTTTAGAAATAAATGGTGTTGTTAATAGTGCTTCTTTAAATGTAATTGCAGATCATGTTAGGGCAATTAGTTTTTTAATTTTAGAAAATGTTTTGCCTTCTAATGAGGGTAGGGGTTATGTGATTAGGCGAATTATTAGAAGAGCAATTAGGCACTTGTATTTAATAAGTGGTTTAAATAAAGATAAAATTGTTCTTTATAAAATTGTGGAAAAGTTCATTGAATATAAAAAAAATGATGAAAAATATTTGTATCAATCTAAAAATTCAATTGTTGATGTTGTAAAAAAAGAAGAATTAAAATTTTTAGAAACATTTGAAAATGGAATATATTTAATTAGTAAAGAACTGGAAAATATTTCTAATGGAGGGCTTTTTTCTGGAGAAATTGCATTTAAACTTTTTGATACATACGGGTTTCCTTTGGATTTAACTGAAGATATATTGAAAGAAAAAAATATTCTTGTTGATAAAAAGTCTTTTATAAAAAATATGGAAAAACAGCAAGAAATGGGAAAAAAATCTTGGAATAAAGAAAAAGATAACTTAAAAACAATTATGAAAAATCTTAAAAATGAAGCAACTATATTTTTAGGATATGATGAAATAAATATTAAAGCTAAGCTTTGTAAAATTTATGCAACTAATGATAATATGGAAATGTTTGAGTTAGAAAAATTAGAAAAAAATTATTTAGAGAAATATAAAGATTTATTTCTTGTATTTGATAAAACTGTTTTTTATGCGGAATCAGGAGGGCAAATTTCTGATTTTGGTTTTATAAAAAATAATTCATGTCAAAATATAGTTAAAATTAAAGAAGTAATTAAATTTGATAATGGTGTTTTCTATCATAAAGTGAATGAAATTTACGATGAAGTTAATCAAAATTCAATGTTAATTTTAGAAGTGGATAAAAATTTTAGGGATAAAGTTAGTTCTTTGCATACATCTGCTCATATTTTACAGTCTGTTTTGATGGAAATTTTTGCTGAAAAGCAAGGTATACAACAGGGTTCTTTTATAAATGAATTAAAATTAAGATTTGATTTTAGTTCATCTCAGGAAATTAC